>CAZYCY010000362.1:0-2725 GCA_964646145.1 uncultured Thiotrichaceae bacterium | reverse complement strand
TCATGTCATCCCAACTGCGCTCCCAGTTACCTTTGCTTGGGTTCATCCAGGTACGTGGGCCGCTATCTCCCCAGAACCTGTTCATGTTCCAGCGATCATTGCCACGAAAATCACGGCGAAAATCACGGTTTGGGTTGTATCTTGGCATCTGATGCGCTGAGGGACCACGATCTGGACTAAAATAAGGTCTTCGTGGCGGTGGGTAGCCTCTGTTTGAATGTTGCATGGGCGGCATCATGTTGGCATTGGGGTTATTCATTCCGGGGTGATTCATGCCGGGTCGATTCATATTAGCGCGATTCCAATTGCGTTGATTCATGTTTGGACGGTTCATGCCAGGTCGATTCATAGCAGCGCGGTTTGCAGGGTGAAATGGTCTCTGTGCTGGAGCAGGACGTGAAGCAGTCGGTGCTCGGTAGGGATTACTCATCATTGGCGGCATATGCCGAGGCGGTGCATCGGTAGCTTGAGTATGCCTTTCAGATGCGGGGAAATTAAAGTTGGGTGCTTGCCAGTAGGTATTCACCGGCGATTTTGGCACCCATTTATGCCCAAAGTTGTTGTCAACAATATTGGTTTCTTGTGAGGCGAATGCGACTGTTCCGCTTAATGCAATTATTGCAACTGCAGAAGTTAAATATCTAGTTTGCATTACTTTATATACTCCAAATGGGTGATTGTTATGTGTCATATAATAGCGCTCTACTATGTAGACTGCTAGTCATTTTTACTCTGCGGAGAATAAAGATCAGTGCTTTTGAACAGCGACGACCTGTTAAAGACTCTTCATCCATGCATTCATGCGGTCTAAACAAGTTTTGATTTTTCTAGGTTTAAGCACCATTGCAATAGGCAGCCATTAATAAATCTATTCTTTCCACTTGCTCCATGTTGCAGATGCCTAAAAAATCAATAACCTACATCCTTACCTGGTAACTTCTCAATAAGCCAGGGCAACATCAATGCTAGTAAGTTAGCTATAAAATTTGGGAATATCGTCATTCCGGCAGTCTTTTAGCCGGAATCTAGTATTTAAGAACATAGATTCCGGCTAAAAGACTGCCGGAATGACGTTGCATTAGCTTAACTTAGTCTCAAAATGCGATACTGCCCCGACTTATTGAGAAGCTACCTTACCTGGATAATACGCTGAGTAGTTACTAAAATTATTGTAATGAAGTCGTGCCTGAAATGTCCAGTGGCATGTCAAAGTTATTAAGTAATTCTAATGCGGTATTGATGGTGGCATTACCAGTTAACTGGTAGTTAATCGGTTTTTTGTTAATAATGACATCGTATACGGATTTTCCTGCGCTAAGCAGATTAAGCTTTAGTGGAATTTCAACAATACCGGTACCTTTTTTAGGAATATTGATGTTACTGCTGATGTTTCCCTGCCCCCAGTTTTTCTGATTAATATTCAACTGGTAATTTAAATTGCTCACACCCAGTGCAAAATCATTAGGGTTGTTGACCTCGACTAGCGCAATAAGTTCTGCAGTAGCAAAGCTGATGTTCTTGACTTTTATGTCTTTGATACTAATTTCCGGTATCTTAGGAACTGGAAGTTCGCCTGTTTTTGATACGGGAATGGCATGCTTACCTATTATCGGTAAGTTGACGTTGAGTCTGGATAATAGTTGATACGAAATAATATCTTTGTTCCATATTTCACCCGGTAATTTTTTTAGGTCATCGAATTTAAGTGTGATGGGCAGTTGTACAGGGCTGATGGAGTTAGCTTTGATATTTACTGCCTGCGCGCTGGTGCCGCTGAGTAAAGATTGGTTCTCGATTTTTAGATCGTATTCCAGGTCAGTCAGTTTGAATGAGACAGGATTTTTATTTTCTATGACAAGGTCAAAAATAAGATCGACCCGATCAAAGTTGATATTTACCAGTCGCATATCTGTGATTTTTGCTGTTGGTTTGATTGTGTCTGCGTGTTTGGTTAGTTCTGCACAACTGATAAGCGATAGCGTGATAAGCAGTAACAGTAATTTATCCATTGTTTTTTTCATGTTGTTGATCCGATGCATGGTCCGATTAGAATGAGAATAGAGATGCCCAATAGTAAGGACTCAGGATCAAATAACTTACGAAACTTAACTTGCCTTTTTGCTCCAGCTTGAATGATCTCAAATCGTTGCGTAGCGCAACTATGCGCCTTTTGAGATCATCCAATCTGAAACAAAAATTCGGCGTTAAGTTCCGCATCTTATTTAATCCTGAGTCCTAAGTATATTAACGGTGTCGACGTAAGGATTATACATCGGATACCATGGGAAAGTTGTTTCAGTATCATAAAAGCTACGGGCGCTGCCGGAGAAGATCAATGGCTGTGATGCAGAGCCTTGCCCTTCCTGACTTCCGCACTTTTTCCCCATAAACCCCAGCAGAATAAGGATTGTAAAAAAACTGGGGCACTACTTTTTCAATATTTTTCCAAAATATAGGGAGTGGTGGATTTTTTAAGCCCCATTATTTGATAAATCTTTTTAGCATCGACTTTAATCGGCGAGGGAATAGCGTAACGAATGCGTTTTTTACCGCTCCTGGGCATCCATGCCCCTGCGGAATTAGTGCGTCCTTGCACGTCATCACAGTTTAAAATACTGGTCTGCACCGACACCAACAAGGTTCTAATCACTGCTGGTGATATTTTTTGTGTTGTGTTTTAACGCGATATTCTAAATGCCGGGTGAGTAGATAAGCGGCAAAGGAG
>CAZYCY010000361.1:0-2743 GCA_964646145.1 uncultured Thiotrichaceae bacterium | reverse complement strand
TCCATCACCCTGCCTGGCGTTCCCACCACCACATGTACGCCACGTTTTAAAGCTCGAATCTGACCGCTGTAATCTGTGCCACCATAAACCGGCAACACATGAAAACCTTTCATGTAGGTAGCATATTTTTGAAAAGCCTCGGCAACCTGAATCGCCAGCTCACGTGTCGGCGCCAGCACTAAAACCTGCGGGTCTTTTTGTTTTAGATCAAGATTGGAAATTAGCGGCAATGCAAAAGCGGCCGTTTTACCAGTGCCGGTTTGTGCCTGCCCGATAATGTCACGACCGTCCAGCAACAATGGAATGGTCTGTGCCTGAATGGGTGATGGTGACTCATAGCCCACCTCATCCAATATTTTGAGAAGGGGCTTATTTAATGCTAACTCTTCAAACGTGATTGACACGTCTGTGTTTGTATCTGAACTCATGCCTGCTACCTGAATTGGGCTTACTACTGAATAGGATGGAAAATATGGGGTAAATACACCAATGTATATCGCTGTGCTTATGCAACCACTTGCCAACCAAAGAACAGCATGGCTAATTAAGCAAAAGCCCATTATTTCTACTTAGGATTGCTTTCAGATACCTAATACGTTGAGAATTTGAGCTAAAATCAGACGAGCCGAGTATTATAAACTTTTATTAGAAAAATTGCATATAGCATTTATGAAAACTCCAAGTTTATCGAAATGTAACTTCAGAATAAACTGCCACGGCTTATTCTGAAGTTACATCGAAACCCCTTAGGACTCAGGATTAAATAAGATGCGGAACTTAACGCCGAATTTTTGTTTCAGATTGGATGATCTCAAAAGGCGCATAGTTGCGCTACGCAACGATTTGAGATCATTCAAGCTGGAGCAAAAAGGCAAGTTAAGTTTCGTAAGTTATTTGATCCTGAGTCCTTAGCGCTATTAATGACCATGCCAAACAATATTCAACTGACGCACGCTGACCATAAACCGTTAGCTGGAAAATTCCCGTTAAGCATTATTGCTAATGATATTCTTAGCCCGCTTAATGTCGGCAGTTTATTTCGTTTGTGTGACGCTTTCGGTATAAAAAAGCTCTATCTATGTGGCGACACCGCCATGCCACCCAATACAAAAATAAACAAAACTTCGCGCTCGACTGAAAACCACGTTAATTTCGACGCGATTGCCGATGCAAAAAAACTGATAACAGAATTAAAAATCTCTGGCTCATTTATTATCTCTCTGGAAATAACCTGCTCAAGCCTGTCGATTAGTTCCGGTGACTTTGTCAAAGCAATACATAACAAGAAGTCGATCTGCCTTATTTTAGGTTCCGAGAATTCAGGGATCAACGAAGATGTCTTATTGCTTTCAGATATAATCGTGCATATACCAATGTATGGCAACAATTCTTCGATGAATGTTATTTCCGCTGCCAGTATTGCCTGTTATGAAATAACCCGAAACATGAAAACGCAGGTTCACAACAAACCGTCATCTCCTTAGTTTTTTATTGCCTTAACAATAACAAATTTTTTATTACTAACCACAACCTCGGCATGACCAAATAGTTTTTTTAACTTTGCATGATAAGCAAGGTGCCTGTTACCAATAACCCATAACTCGCCTTTGTTTTCTAAAACCAGCCTGGATTCCGAGAACATCTGCCATGCCACGTTGTCATTAATGGCATGATCCTGATGAAAGGGCGGATTACATAATATCAGTGAGGCACTGTTTTCTTCTACACCCTGCAGGCAGTCCGTCTGTAGAAATTCTGCCTCACGAGTATCATTAAAAACACCTAAAAAATTTCTTATTGCAGACTCCACTGCCATATAGGATTCGTCTGTGAAAACGATTTTTGCAGCCGGGTTTTTAATCGCCGCTATTAAACCTATAACGCCATTACCACAACCCAGATCGACGATTGTTTTATACTTTTTATCTACGGGACTGTTTTCTATAAAAAACCGAGTGCCCTGATCCAGCTTTTCCTGTGAAAATACTGCCGCATGATTTTTTATTTCAATATCGGCATCGTCCAGTTTGTAGGGCAGCACATAGGTTTTCGGATAGGGGTTGTCTGCAACCTCCAAATTAGCATCGTACTGACAAAAAATTAAGCGGGACTTTTTGCGTGCCAGTGAGGTTTTTGTCGGTCCGATAATTTTTTCAAATAGCGCCAACGTCGAGAGATGAACATGTTTTGTTTTTGCAGCAGCGATAATGACTGTTTGATGATCGAGCAGTGGACGAATACGATGCAACTGATCTTCTAACATCGCCAGACTTTTTGGCACTTTAATCAGCACAACATGATGACCAATAGTAGATCTGATGTTTGATGTACTGTCTGGCGTTAACAAACTATCAATAATCGTTATTGCGCTTCCATCAATATCATTGTTTTGTGCATTTAATAAAATCGCCTGCGAAGAAATATACGAATCGGTGATTAGCACGGGTTGAAATTTGTTTAGCGGAATGGATAAACCGCCAAAGCCATCATTGACAATCAACAGTGAAACATCTTCCTGAAGTAGTCTGTTCTCTGCAAGATAATGCAACAGATACTCATCTGCAGCATCCCAGGCACGTAACGTGGCTTTTTTTCTTAAAGGAAAACGATTTAATGTGAAATCGCCCTGAGGGCTGTTAAGTTGATTTGCCATATGTCTTCTAAAGCCCTTTACACGAAAAAGCCACCAAAAGGGCATCTCTATTAATTCCATCCTTAGGTGCGTAAACGACACATCCGTGTG
>CAZYCY010000360.1:0-2757 GCA_964646145.1 uncultured Thiotrichaceae bacterium | reverse complement strand
TTCACAGAAGGTTCAGCTGGTTTTTTAAGGTTTAAGGGTGGACTTAATCAGAGACTCCCTAACTAACGTCCCTAACGTCCTGCCCTCGTTGCTGTGCGACCGCGTCAACAGACCATAAACTTTCCAGATCATAAAACTCACGAACCTGACGTTGCATAACGTGCACGATAACATCACCCAAATCCACCAGAACCCACTCACCTTCCGCTTCACCCTCAGCACCCAGCGGTGGTCTATTGGCTTTTTTTGCTTCAACAATAATGTTATTTGCAATGGATTTAACATGGCGGCTTGACGAACCGGTAGCAATAATTATCCAGTCTGTAACGGTGGTTTTACCTTGTACATCCAGCACCGTTATGTCTTCCGCTTTCAGCTCATCAAGGGCATCAATTGCCAGTTGTTTTAGTTCATCAATGCTCATTATTTGAAACCTCTTAATTGTTCCGATACCGTAGCAGGCATCCACTCATCTACACGTTCATTATTTAACAGCCTGGTTCTGATTTGCGTAGATGAAATATCCAGCTGAGGAACCGATTTTAACAGGATTTTCCCCGTCTCTCGCGGTCTTAATGCCTCTGCATGCGCAACCATTTTTGCCAACAGAAACTGGTAATCATCAATGCTCATTTGATCAGCAATGGCGTTTTCATTAAAACCAGGACGTGTGGTCACTACCAGGTGGCACAAATCAAACAATGAGCGCCATTGAAACCATGTCGTGATACCCATAAAAGCATCCAGACCAATAATCAAACACAAATCCTCATCGGCAAAATCAGCACGTAATGACTTCAGTGTGTCAACCATAAATGAAGGTCCATCACGGTTTAATTCACGCTCATCAATCACTACATCAGCATAAGCTTTCAGTGCAAGCGTCAACAAAGACAAACGCTGTTCAACATTCAGCCAGGGCACTTCCCTGTGGGGTGGAAAACGATTAGGAACAAAACGCAACTGGCTTAAATTAAGTGCTTGCTTTATATAGAGCGCTGGTTTGATGTGACCGTAGTGAATCGGGTCGAATGTACCACCGAATATGCCAATCATGGTAAAAACAATGAATAACGAATAATCAATAGTGAATAATAAAAAACAAAAGACAGAAAAATAGATGGAATTATTCTAACCGTATTATTCATTAGCGAACATGTCCATCACCCAAGACAACATATTTCATGCAGGTTAACCCCTCCAGACCCACCGGACCACGGGCATGCAACTTGTCCGTGCTAATGCCGATTTCAGCACCCAGACCGTACTCAAAACCATCGGCAAAACGGGTAGATGCATTCACCATCACTGAACTAGAATCAACTTCTCGCAAAAACCGGCGTGAATTACTGTAACTTTCAGTAATAATCGATTCAGTATGCTGTGAGCTGTACTGGTTAATGTGATCAATCGCTGCATCAATATTGCGAACCATTTTTATCGACAAAATGGGCGCCAGATATTCTGTTGACCAGTCTTCTTCCACAGCGGTTTTAACTTCAATATTTTTATCTTTTAAGCGTTGCTGAGTTAACTCACAGCCACGTAACTCAACACCTGCATCAACATACATTGTTGCCAGTTGAGGCAATATTTCAGCGGCAGCCGCTTCAGCCACCAACAAAGTTTCCATAGTATTGCAAGTGCCATAACGTTGCGTTTTGGAATTAAATGCTACATTCAGCGCTTTATCGGCATCAGCATCAGCATCAATATAAACATGACAGATACCATCAAGGTGTTTGATTACCGGCACTTCGGATTCACTAGTGACGCGTTCAATCAAACTTTTTCCACCACGTGGAATAATCACATCAACACAGTCTTTCAAACGCAACAATTCACCAACAGCAGCACGATCAGTGGTTTTAACCACCTGCACCACAGTTGTTGGTAAACCCGCAACATCAAGACCGTGTTTAATGCATGCAGCAATCGCCTGATTAGAATGAATCGCCTCAGAACCGCCACGTAGAATCACCGCATTGCCCGATTTCAGGCAAAGACCTGCTGCATCTGCGGTCACATTGGGACGCGATTCATAAATGATACCAATAACCCCCAAAGGTACGCGCATCTGCCCCACCTGAATACCTGATGGGCGGTAAGCCAGATTGCTAATGACTCCAACCGGGTCTGGCAAAGTTGCTATCTGGCGCAAACCTTCCGCCATCGAGGCGATGCGTTCATCCGTCAGCTCAAGGCGATCCAGCAAAGCAGCATCAAGACCTTTTTCCTTGCCTACAATCAGGTCAAGTTTATTGGCTTTTTTCAGGCTATCGACCTGCGCCGATATTTGATCAGCAATGGCAGCTAACGCCTGATTTTTCTGCAGGATGGTAGCGTTACCGATAACGCGGGAAGCCTCCCGAGCCGCCTGACCAACATCAGACATATAACGACCAACATCACTAATCATTGTTTCAGTATTTGTACTCATAAACTAAACATAATGGTAAATAAAATTTCTATGCTAATTATATCCGATGCAAGATGATGATTTTGAGAATTATACCAACTAGCTTAAAAAAACGATTTGAGTGCACCATGCACAATTGGCTTTTGCTCAGCCGTTTTAGTTAACCATTCTTCTAAAAATGAACTAAAAACTATCAAAACACGGTCCATCCCCGTAGGCGCGAGGAACACCCTGATTCTAACCTATAATAATTAGAGTCAGAGTAGAATGGCACTTACTTAATCGTAAAGCCTTGATTAATATGTAGAAAAAAACCGGTCTGGCGGTTAAGCTTCAAA
>CAZYCY010000359.1:0-2760 GCA_964646145.1 uncultured Thiotrichaceae bacterium | reverse complement strand
TTTCAATGTTCTTGAGTCTCTCAAGTACAAATATACTCAAACAGAATTATTAGAGATGCCCTTTAACAGTTAACGGGACAGCAGTGACATGATATCAAAAGTTAAACCTGTGTTTATGCACTAGAAACATCAACCGCCTGTAACCCTTTTTCTCCTTCGGTGACAGAAAAGATAACTGCCTGTCCCTCACCTAAAGAGCGGTGACCGTTACCCTGAATCGAGCGGAAATGTACAAAAACATCTTCGCCATTTTCTCGGGTGATAAAACCAAAACCTTTGGCTGAGTTAAACCATTTAACAGTGCCATGCTCCTGATTGCTGGCTATTTCAACTTTAGAACTTGCAGGACGAGATGTGCAGATTTTTACTGCAACCGCAGCGGCGATGAAGATACTAATAAAAGAGATGATCCCAAGCTTGATGTAATTAGTGGTTAGTAATAGTGGGAAGACCTCATCTTGAGCTGTTGCTGCAAGTGCCAGAATGCTGGCGAGAGTAGCCAGGCTTGAAACGATGATGCTTATTATAAGTATTTTTATGAATGTCATTTAGATGCTCCGAAAAAATGTAAACGTAAATGTAATTGCTGCGCTCATCAGAAAAATAGCGGTGCATGGATGCACCGCAAGGATGAAAATGTATGTGATGAGCCGTATTATTGTAACAGAATTGTAATATATCGGGAAGGTTTTGGATGGTTTAAGTCAATGTTTTTGCTTGTTTTTTGTTGTTTTCAGCAATGCGACTCATTATCACTTCGAGCGATTCGTTGCTGGGGAGCTGCAAGTGAAAACCATGCTGTTTGAGGTTTCTGATGACCATCTTTGTCTCTTCTCTGGCCAGTTTTGTCGCAGGCGTAATCTCCAGTTCCATGGAAAATTCAACAATGCCTAATGAGTTAAAAATTGCTCCAGGCACGTTATCAAACACATCTTCTTCTGCCAGATAGATGTACATATCCGGTTTAAGATTGCAGCGATAGATAAAGCATTGCATCGTTATAAACCCGTTTGCATGGTAGAGAAGACTTTAGCCGCCGTATCGATGGTTTTTTGCAGGTCTTCGTCTGTGTGTGCAGCAGAGACAAAGCCTGCCTCATAAGCAGAAGGGGCAAGATAAACACCTTCACCCAGCATGCCATGGAAAAAATGTTTGAACTGCTCAACATTGCATTGTGTTGCCTGCTCAAAACTGTTGATTTGTTGATCGCTAAAGAACAGACCAAACATGCCGCCGATTCGGTTACAGGTCATATTAATGCCTGCCGATTTTGCCGCGTCAACAATGCCATTGGTAAGAAACTCGACTTTTAGAGCTAACTCATGGTAAAAGCCTGGCGCCGAAATTAACTCCAGTGTTTTTAATCCGGCAGTCATGGCAATGGGGTTACCGGACAATGTGCCAGCCTGATATACTGGTCCTAATGGTGCAATATGTTCCATCACCTCGCGTTTACCGCCAAATGCACCAACCGGCATACCACCACCGATGACCTTACCCAGTGTGGTCAGGTCGGGAACGATGCCGTAATGATTCTGTGCGCCGCCCAGAGCAACGCGAAAACCCGTCATTACTTCATCAAAAATCAGCACTATGTCGTGTTTGCTGCAGGTTTCTCGAACACCTTCTAAAAAACCGGCAACCGGTAGAATGCAGTTCATATTGCCGGCAACCGGTTCGATGATGACACAGGCAACCTGGTCGGCAATTTCTGCAATGGCGGTATTGAAGCTTGCAAGATTGTTATAGGGCAGAGTAACAGTAAGTTCTGCCAAGGCAGCTGGTACACCGGGTGAACTCGGCTGCCCCAGGGTTAATGCTCCCGAACCCGCTTTGACTAATAGTGAGTCAGCATGACCATGATAACAGCCTTCAAATTTGATCAGTTTGTCACGACCAGTAAAGCCGCGGGCTAATCGAATTGCGCTCATGGTGGCTTCTGTGCCTGAGCTGACCATGCGTACCATATCCATAGAGGGAAGCAGTTCGCAAACTTTGTCTGCCATAGTGGTTTCTAGCACGGTCGGTGCGCCAAAACTCAGACCATTAGCGGCTGCATCCTGCACCGCAGCTATTACTTTAGGGTGCGCATGACCAAGAATCATCGGCCCCCATGAACCCACATAATCAATATATTGCTGGTCATTTTCATCAACAATATAGGCGCCATGTGCGCGTTTAATAAATACCGGATCACCACCCACGCCGGCAAAGGCGCGAACAGGTGAATTGACCCCACCGGGGATATGCTTTTGTGCAGCATTGAATTGTTTGGACATGGTTTTTCTCGGTTTGTGGTGTATGTTCGTTCTTTGCGCTAGATTTCTTTAGCCGCATCCCGTGTCGTTGACGCGCCTTCCAACTGGCTTGAGTTAATCGCCTCTTCAATCAATGAACGAATCAGATAAGTATTGCGAGTTTGGGCATTGGTGATTGCTTCATTGGATTGAATATTGCCCGCAGCATAACGATCTCGGACAAGCTCCTAGCCAATGCGGCTCACTCAATATCTTATCGGGCATTGCAAACTGAAAAAACCAGCGTTCTTGTTCTGCAAAGGCAACGCTTGATAAAGGTTTCGTCTTGCTGATTTAATACCAAACCACCACTCATTATGGTTTAACTCTTTTGGTGGTGTTAAATGCCTGAGTTTATCCCAATGCAAATAACGACCTTTTGAGTCCACTGGGCTGCCGCCTTGTGCCAGACGCAAGAAAACATCAACATTAGACTTGGCAATAGAGTATGAATACTCCACCG
>CAZYCY010000358.1:0-2764 GCA_964646145.1 uncultured Thiotrichaceae bacterium | reverse complement strand
CGGCGTTAAGTTCCGCATCTTATTTAATCCTGAGTCCTTAGTATGTGTTTGCTTAGCACTGTATTATATCTTTACCTGAGTAGTATGCATTATTTGTTAAAACATAGATGCCTGATATTATTGCTGTTGTTGGTAGAAGTATGGGTGTTAGCACATATCCGCTTATCGAATAATATGAGTTAGTAACTTGAGCAACATCTACGATTTTAAGTGTTTTGTGGTCTGAAGATACACCACAGCGACCGACATGCGATACATCAGTTGCGGGCACAGCAACACAACTAGAAATAACCGTGATTAGAGAAAATACAAGTAATACCTGGAATGTTTTTTTCTGTTTAAGAATCATGGACCTTTATTTCCTTAATTTATATATGCAACGCTTTATAACAGTTGTTATCTTTACATTACACTAGCCAATAAAATCTTCTACAAGTCTGAGTGCTTTATCCATGGTGTTTTCCTGTGTATAAAAGTGTGGAGAAAAACGAATACCACCACCTCGATACGCACAAAGTACATTGTTGTTCTGCAGGTGCTGATAAAGTTTTACGTTGTCACTTTTTAATTTTTGAAAAGTGACAATGCCAGCGTACTTGCCGGTAGCAGTTGGGCTTATAATTTTTATGTTAACAAATGAGGCTAATTGATTTAATAAATAATCGGCGTTTTTAATTACCCCGGACTGAACCTTTGATATGCCAATTCCCAGTAGCATAGCAAGCGATGCATTTAGCGCGGTTATGCCCATCATATTAGGGCTGCCGCTTTCAAAACGTTGTGCGCTGGAAACAATTTTCTGCTGCAAGGGCAGCGTTTCATTTTGCGGCGAAAAATCAAAAGCATCTTTTAACATATGCCAGCCAAACTGTGTTAATTGCAAGCGATCCTGCGCCTCTTTGCGACAGTAAAACAGGGCAGTGCCTTCGGGAGCGCACATCCATTTATGACCATCGGCCACCACAAAATCGGCAAAACAAGTCTGAACATCAAAAGTTATTGCGCCCAGTGATTGAATAGCATCAACACAAAATAGAATATTGTGCTGCTTGCAGGCTTTACCGATAACTGTTAAATCGAGAACCAGGCCACGCGCAAACTGTACCGAACTGCAACTTAACAGACGAGTGTGTTCATCTATGGCATTAATCAACGCTAACTCGGGTTCTTCATTATCCTGTACCGGCACTAATCGAATTTCAACGCCTTTGGTTTCAAGTGCTTGCCAAACAACTTTGTTGGAGGGGAACTCTTCAGCAGGAATAACAATGTTATCACCAGCATTAAAATCTAGACCCTGTGCAATAAGTGATAAACCCTCAGAAGTATTTTTTAATATGGCAATTTCATCCGTTGACTGTGCGTTAATCAGCAACGCCAACTTTTGTTTTAATTGCTGTTCGGTTTTTAGCCAGCAATCATACCTTTGCGAACCAATGGTTACATTTTCATTGGCAAAAGCAATAACAGCATCACGAGTAACAATAGGCCAGGGCGCGACTGCGGCATGGTTGAGATGCATTATATCTTCATCAAGCTGGAAATATGATTTCATAACATGCAATGTACCATGAAAGCACGATGATGTTATTAATTTAGAGATGCCCTTTAGGTGTAGTAACTTTAGCAGGTGTACAAAAATACAATATTTTCCACAAATGAACGCAAATAAAAACTAAATAATTTTTGTTGATAAAAAACTCGGCTCGCTTGCGACCGAGTTTTTTATCTGTTTAGATGTGAGCATAAGTTGACTTAAAAAATTTCAGGAATTTTCAAAGATAATTTTTTGTATTTTTAGAGATGCCCATATTAAAATGATGAATGAAATGAAATATTTGACCCTGGCGGATACCATTGGCAACACCCCGTTAATTCGCCTGCAACGTTTGCTAAAAAATAGTGGGAACACCATTTTGCTTAAACTGGAGGGCAATAATCCTGCGGGTTCGGTAAAAGACCGCCCGGCTTTTAATATGATTACGCAGGCACATAAGCGAGGTGACATCAAACCAGGTGATACCTTAATTGAAGCTACCAGTGGTAATACGGGCATAGCCCTGGCCATGGCAGCAGCGGTGATGGATTATCGCTTGGTTTTAATCATGCCGGATAATATGAGCGAAGAACGCCGTGCCGCGATGATGGCTTATGGCGCGACACTGATTTCGGTCACGCAGGAACAAAGTATGGAAGGTGCGCGTGACCTGGCTTTGCAAATGCAGGAAGAGGGTAAGGGCATTGTGCTGGACCAGTTTAACAATCCTGACAACTCGGATGCGCATTACTTCAGCACAGGTCCTGAAATCTGGCAGCAAACGCAGGGTGAAGTTACTCACTTTGTCAGTGCTATGGGAACAACGGGTACCATTATGGGGGTTTCCCGATTTTTAAAAGAACAAAATCCCGCCATTCAAATTGTTGGTGTGCAACCTGAAGAAGGTTCTCGTATACCGGGTATTCGCCGCTGGCCTGAGGAATACCTGCCTGGCATATTTGATGCGTCTAGAGTGGATCTTACCCTGGATGTTAGTCAGCAGGAGGCAGAAGAAACCACACGTCAACTGGCATCAAAAGAAGGCTTATTTTGCGGTGTTTCATCGGGTGGTGCATGTGCTGTAGCATTAAAACTTAGTCAACAAGTTGAAGATGCGGTTATAGTTTCCATTGTATGTGATCGCGGTGATCGTTATTTGTCTACCGGAGTTTTTTCTGCTTGAGCTTAATGACACCGTTGCACGAGAGAGTAAAAATGTTTTGCTAA
>CAZYCY010000357.1:0-2768 GCA_964646145.1 uncultured Thiotrichaceae bacterium | reverse complement strand
TTTTGGACTCAAGATTCATCTTCACGAACTAATAGAGGTGCCCTTAGTTCTCTTCAGATGAACATTTTGCACAAAACATATTTTTCGATATGATCGAGATCACGGTGGTGTTGAAATTTTTCTTAACCGTATAAAGGTTTAGATGTCCCGTTAACTGTTAGAGGCGTGAATTGAGTGCTGTTTCCTTGGCGGGAAAGTTTAACAAGTCTGAAACGATTGGATTTGATTAGGGTCTCCCTGCCCCAAACAGCAGTGCCCTTAAAACCGTTTATTGTATGAAATTTGAGCTATCACCGCTTTGTTAGTATCAAATTCTGAATGCTCAAACGACTGATGCATATATTCCAGTCGGACACGTAGGTGGCCATCAGTACCAACCTCTCTACCATAGCGAATGCCAGATGTAATGCTTATCATCTCATCCAGTCGATAGTCAGCACTAATGTATTGTGGGAAATGCTTAGAAAAATCAGGCCCATCATTTAGTACATCGACAAAAAACTGATTTTGATAAAAATCTGCCTGAGTTTGATGATACAGCCGAATTCTTGGCTCAAGGTAATTTGTATTTGCAAAATTGAATCGATAATTAATATCAAAGGTATGTGAGTTTACACCCCAGTCATCACTATAGAGTCGATAAGAGCTGTGAAGAGTGTTGTTGCTGGGATACAGTTGATGGTTTAACTTAAATGTTAAGCTTGCTCTTTTTCTACTTCCGGGTCTGCTTTCGTAATAACTTGAATTTTGCACGACAACGTTAGTCTCTTTGTCAACCACACTGAACACTTTATAAGGGTCTGTGTGGTAGCCCCTAGATATGCTAAAAGCAAGATTAACCTGACCGACTGTTCGGCGATTAATGACATGTGTTAGCCCAGCAATTAAATCAGTAGTATTTCTTTGACCCTCACCAGCAAATTTATTGTCGGCAATTTGAGATAGAGGTGCAGGGGTGTTGCCATCACCAACACGGAAAATTTCATCATACGTGAATGCTAGACCGAGAGAAAACAGAGTGTCTCTCTTAACGGTTTCTTTGTTAACCGTTATGGCACCTCCAAAAGAGCGATAGTCGTTTTCTATGGAAACAGCAGCGTTATAGGCGACTGACCAGTTATTGTCATGGGTGTGTGTCCAGGTTAGGCTGTTCGACAGGCGAGTGTCGTCAAAGTCAATCAGTGCATTTGCATTTGGATCAATAACTCCGGTACCGCCGCCACCAGAAGCACCTGAAAGAGTATCAGCGCCACCACTTGTTTTAACGGCACCTGACGGTGTCGCACCAGACATGGTGTCCAGCACCATCTGAATATTGACACGATCTCTATCGCTAACGTCTCCACCTACAGCAGCAATAAATTTTACAACACTGACGCGGTCATCTGCTTCGCTATAGTATAAAAAGGAGTTGTCTACCTCCCAGGCGTTGTCAATAGCCAATACATTGCCACTTTGTTGAGACAGTAATGTGCAGGTGGCGATGGTTAATTTATTCTTAATCGATTTCATTTTTTTCTCTGAATTAATTGCAGCCACAACCGCCACCGCCAACGCCACTTCCGCCTGTTGACGCTTCTTTACTGAAAAAAATGTGGTCATCAGCATATGAGTGCATTGTATCCTGAGGAAATTGCATTGATTGCTTAGCAAGAATATCTTTTTGCCATGGTTTAACATCTTCTCTGATGCTTATATTGTTCAGTGTTGAACAGGCAGATGTAAACAGGCAAATAAAAATTATTGAAATTTTTTGCATAATGGCTAGTCCATTTATTATGGAAACAGATGAAAAGGATGCCCATGTTCAAGATACTAAGGAGAAGGCTGTAACTTTAGTGCATCGCAATTAGTTATGGATATGAAGATTGAGATTCAAATTCGTGAATTAATAGCGATGCTCTTTATACAAAAACGTCCGGCAGCGGTAAAATAAACGATGGCTGTTTCTGGATATGGGCTACTTTTTATCTGTTTTATTAATAGATACTATTTTGAGTGAATTAGTTTTTGTATTTTTTTTTCTATTTTATTTGTATCGCTTTCTCGAAAACCTTTGTGGATAAAGACGATTTCCCCTTTTCTATTGATTAAATAGGAGCTGGGCATGGCTTTTAAATTATATTTAGTTGCAACTTGACCATCCGGGTCGTAAGCAATATAAAAATTAGCAGGAACTTTTTTTAAAAATTTCAAGGCGTCTGCTTTAGACGAATCCAGGTTAACAGCGATAATACTGAAGTCTTCACCACCATATCTTGTTTGCATATCGTTCATCCAGGGAAAGGACTTACGGCATGGTAGGCACCAGGATGCCCAAAAATCAAGATAGACCACTTTGCCTCTAAAATCTTTGAGATTGATGATTTTATTGTCACCGGGCAATACAAAGTTCGGTGCTTTTTGAGCATAGGCAGGTGAACCGAAAAAAAGCATTGAACAAATTAAAAAATTTCTTATAAGGTTGTGGATTGCCATAGATAGTAGCGCTTGTTTTCAAACAAAATGCGGAGTTTGGCTAGCTGATATTAACCAGGAGTATAGACAGTTAAATTTTAAATTGAGAAATTTTGTGCATTTGATGTTCGCATTTCAACAGTTCCTTCATGAAAATTTAATATAAATCATGCCTCTGCATTTAACTCAGCACAGTACCATGGTAAGGTCGCAGGTTATTGATTTCTCCGTCCTTTGGTTCGTGAACGGCACATCCTTAGCTGCTACACATTTTTTAGTGGGCATTGATATCTTTTCAATTCACCATGAAG
>CAZYCY010000356.1:0-2773 GCA_964646145.1 uncultured Thiotrichaceae bacterium | reverse complement strand
ACCTAGCTGGGCTCGATCTCTTTAAGGTGACGACTGACAGCAATCCAGGAGCCAACCAAACCCAGCAGACAGCTAAGCAGTATCAATAGCAGGGTATTTCTCACCCCCAACCCACTAAGTCGGAAATCACTGAAATATAAAATGGCTAGCCTGTGGATTGGGCTTGCCATTAAGTGCAGTGAAATCTGGGTGATTACCCACGCCAGGATGCCGCCCATCGCGCCATACCACATGCCGGTGTATAAAAAAGGACGACGGATAAAAGCATCAGAAGCACCGATGAGTTTTGATACTTCAATTTCTTCGCGGCGATTCTGAATATCCAGCCGAATGGTATTGCCTATAATTAACAGCACAGCAATAGCCAGCATGGTGCTGAGACCCAGGATGACTCGATTGGCAATTTCTAAAAAAGTATAAAAACGTTTTACCCATTGCACGTCCAGTTGTGCCAGTTCAACCTGTTTATTTTTTCCCAGTTCTTTAACTAGATAGGTGCTCATGTCGGCTTGATTACTGTAGATTCTCGGGTGTACCACCAGCACGATGGGCAAGGGATTGCTATCAAGGTATTTCAGGGCATCACCAAAACCCGATATTTCTCTAAACTGTTTCAGACCTTTTTCTTTACTAATAAACTCGATTTTTTTAATATTTTTATGTTTTTCAAGTTCCTGCATTAATTTCTGTGCTGCCTGTTCTTCAACATGAGTATGTAGAAATAATGAGATTTGTGTTGAATCACCCCAATCACCACTAACCTGCCCTGCATTGTTCAAAGCGATAAACAGCCCAACAGGCAAGGCTAATGCGATGGCAATTACCGCTGCTGTCATTAACGTTGCGACAGGCTGCTCATAGAGTCGGCTCAGACTGGACAGAGCAACACGCAGGTGGTTGCCAAAGTAAGCGCTGAATCGGGTTTTTCTGGGTGGACGGTTACGCATAATCTTTATCAAACGGTAAAAGGCAGACCATTGTGGCAAATTTGTCCACCTTGCAAGCTAATCACAGGCGAACCCATCTGTTTAATCAGATCGAGATCATGACTGGCGATTAAAACCGTGGTGCCTACCTGATTAAAGCGGGCGAATAGCTGCATAATTTCCAGTGACAGCTCAGGGTCAAGATTGCCGGTAGGTTCATCGGCGAGTAATAATAATGGCTTATGCACAATGGCGCGGGCGATGCCAACACGTTGTTGTTCACCGCCGGACAAGGTAATGGGGGCAGCAGCTTCTTTTTTTAATAAACCGACCTGATTAAGTGCTGCTCGTACCCGTTTATGAATTTCCTGGTAGCGATAACCCTGAATGATAAGCGGCATGGCGACATTATCAAACACCGGTCGATCATATAGCAGGTGATGGTTCTGGAAAATAATACCGATGTTACGACGTATATAAGGGATTTTCTTATTACTGATGTTATTCAGATTAACCCCGTCAAGAAAAATATGACCACGTGTGGGACGTTCGATCATGGCAATTAATTTGAGTAATGTACTTTTACCCGCGCCGGAATGGCCGGTAAGAAAAGCCATTTGCCCTTTTGCCAGACGCAGGTTGATGCGACTTAAAGCATCATACCCTCCGGGGTATCGTTTGCTGATGTTATCGAAGTGAATCACTGGCTTACTTCGTAAGCAATGAAAAATGAGCAGTAGCACATGGATGTGCTGTTAACGAACCAAAGGATGGAAAATTTATAACACTATGCGCTATTGTTTGTGGTTTTTGACTTTGCTTTTCATTTTTCATTTTTCGTTTTTCGTTTTTCACTTTTCATTGTTCGTTTTATTCCAGTAGCGCATCAACAAATTCACTCGCATTAAACGGACGTAAATCTTCAAGCCCCTCACCAACACCGATAAAGCGCACTGGCAAGCTCAGGGTTTTAGCAATGGAGAATAAAATACCGCCTTTTGCAGTACCGTCGAGTTTGGTGACTGCCAGTCCGGTCAGGCCAATGCTGTTATGAAATTGCTGTGCCTGGTGCAGGGCGTTTTGACCAAAGCCAGCATCCATCACGATCAAAGTTTCATGAGGTGCACTGCTATCAAGCTTGCCCAGTACACGTTTTATTTTTGCCAGTTCATCCATTAAATTATCTTGTGTATGCAAGCGACCGGCAGTATCGGCAATAACGATATCAATTTTTTTTGAACTTGCTGACGCTACAGCGTCAAAGATAACCGATGCCGGGTCTGCGCCAGCGCCTTGGGTAATGACGGCAACATCGTTACGTTGCCCCCATTGTTGCAGTTGTTCCACCGCTGCAGCACGGAACGTATCGCCAGCGGCTAACAGTACCGATTTTCCCTGTTGTTTGAAATAATGCGCCAGCTTACCGATGCTAGTAGTTTTACCGGCACCGTTAATGCCAACAACAAGTATCACAAACGGTTTGTTATTTTCAGTTCGGGTGTCGGCGATAAGAGCGTCAAGCGGCTGCTCACAGGGCAGTAGAATAGCTTTCATGATTTCGGCTAATTTAAGGTGCAGCGAATCGGCATCATTAATGACTTTTCGGGAAATATTACTTTGCAGCTCGTTAATAATAATTGTGGTAGCATCAACGCCTACATCGGCACTTAATAAACGTGTTTCAAGTTCATCGAGCAAGGTGTCATCAATGGGCTTCTTGCCGAGAAAAAAATCGGCCATGCCATCGGAAAAAGTGCGTTTTGTTTTTTCCAGAGAATGGCTTAAATCAGATGCCTGCTGTGCTACTGTAACGGCTACGTCTGCGGCAGTTTGCGTTGACTCAGATG
>CAZYCY010000355.1:0-2806 GCA_964646145.1 uncultured Thiotrichaceae bacterium | reverse complement strand
ACGGAGAAATCAATAACCTACATCCTTACCTGGATAATACGCTGAGTAGTTACGTAATTGTTAACAACGATGACTAAATTACCAGCAATAATTTAGTCATCGTCGCAAAACAATTTTACTGTGATACCAGCACCTTCTCACTTATTAACCCGGCGGCCAAATAGCTTGTGTTGACAATGAGTTAGCCAAATTAACCAGTGAGATAAATTCACCACGATAGCCAAAATTATCAGCACCTCGCGATTTTCTTGCCAGTTCCAGCACATCATCATATGTAAAATCTTCGGTATGCACACCACCACGCAGTAACTGCGCAAAACCGGCAACGGCTGCCGAGAAGCGGTAACGGTTACTGGTGCTTGCTAGCTGATCTTTAATATCAGAAACGTAAATAGCTCGTTCAACAAGTTTACTGTTTTTTCCTGTTGGCTCTTTATAACGTAATCTAAGATGTGCAAGCTCATTTAAATGCAATTGCTGACCGTTTTTCTGAGCCGAATATCGCAAGCTGTCCACTGCTCTGTGTTTACTGTCGGTTAAGGTAATTTCATACAATGCAGTAACGCTATGACCTGAGCCAATTTCACCCGCATCAACCTTGTCGTTGTTAAAATCCTGACGTTTAAGTGAGCGATTTTCATAACCAATCAAACGATACTCTGCAACCACTGCCGGGTTAAACTCAATTTGAATTTTTACATCTTTGGCAACCGTGTTCAGTGTTGAACTGATTTCATCAACCAGTACTTTTTGCGCTTCATTTAAGGTGTCGATATAAAAATAGTTACCATTTCCGGCATTGGCTAATTGCTCCATTAAATGGTCGTTATAATTACCCGTACCAAAACCCAGTGTGGTTAAAGAAATACCCGTTTTACGTTTTTCTTCAACCAGATTTTTTAAAGCTTCAAAGTTAACCGTACCCACATTAAAATCACCATCGGTTGCCAGTATGATGCGATTGATGCCGCCTTTGATAAACGCCTGCTGCGCCAGTAGATAAGCACTGCGAATACCAGCACCGCCATTAGTACGGCCACCTGCTGACAAGGCATCCAGTGCCTGTGCAATTTTAGCTGACTTATTACCGGCTACTGGTTCCAGTACAACACCACTGGCTCCGGCATAAACCACTATCGAAATTTTGTCCTCAGCTCGCATTTGTTTACTCAATAGTTTGAGTGCATTTTTAAGCAACCCCAGTTTGTTGGCTGCATTCATTGAACCAGACACATCAATCAGAAATACCAGGTTAGCTGCAGGTCGCTCTTTATCAGCGACATCATATGCTTTGATACCAATATGCAGCAGATGAGTGTTAGCATTCCAGGGGGTAACCGCTACTTCAGTGCTCACGCTAAATGGTGTTGTTGTGTTTTCAGGCAAGGGATAATCATAGCTAAAATAATTGATCATCTCTTCAACTCGAACCGCATCTTCACGCGGCAAGGTACCAGCATTAATCATTCTGCGTACATTACTATAAGACCCCGTATCCACATCGATACTAAAAGTTGAAACCGGCATCTCGGCAACAAGTATGATCTGATTATCTTCAAAATGATAATAGTTTTCACGATTGGTCTGCTCTATCGGTACACGAAACGAATGCAGTGATTTTGCAGCAATGCCTGCCATTGGTGAAGCCATCTGTTCAGTTTCGGGCAAACGACTCTGTTGCAACGATGAATCTGAAACAATGTGTCCAGGGTGTAGTTTTTGTTTGTGCAAAACAGAATCGATAAGCGGTTGTGGATGCTTAATTACCTTTGTTTCGTACTCTCTCTTTTGTTCCTGTATGGCAACTGTAGCCACTGGCAATGCTTTAACCTGGTTTTGCCCCTCTCCATTTTGTTGCACTGGCGTGCATGCCAGTAATGACGCGGTGGTTATTACCACGAATATCGCCACTCGCAGCAGCGAAATAGATTTTGTTTTTTGCATGAAGCTCTCCTGCATATTGTTGGTCTCACACAGGTAAACGCAACAATTTGCAAAAGGGGTTAAATTAGTTTTTTATTTTTTATGGGGGAAGCGTTGGACAATAAATTTCTGCTAAAAACATCAGTCATCTCGACGATAGAGAAAGCTGTTGCATGCAGGTTTAAAACTCCTCCTGCGACAGTCTGAAAACGATATAGCGCCCCCGACTTATTGAGAAGTTACAGCGCAGAAGAGCGTAGTTGACGTATAATGCACCACAAAACAAAGCCCTTCTCACCGCAAGCAGTATTGAATATAAACATGCAATTAAAAGAAATAGACAAGTCCAGGTATCAAAAACATCTTAAAATCGTCTTTGCCGGTATGGCTATTGCTCTCCTGCTTATAGCGCTTGCTACATCAACGCTGATTATTCAGCTTTTCGGCACAGCAGGCGAAACCCACTTCTGGTTTAATCTGATGGGCGTCGCCATTGCAGCCGCAAGCGTGGTTTTTATTCTGACCAAACTACGCCACCATCCTTTTATGGTTGAAGTGACATATGTGTGGGATTTAAAACAAATATTAAATAAAATCTATCGCAAGCAAAAAAAAATTGAAGCACACTTGGATGAAAACGACAACGATGCAATGATTATCATGAATTTTCAATATCGAGGCTCAAAACAACTGTACCTACTGGATGACAACACCATAACGCTGATTGAGCTAAACAGAAAAATTGAACAGCTTGAAAAACGCATGTTAGCTGCTGGATTAAGCACATCAACAGATACTTTTGCTACTGAAATGTTGGATAGATATTAAAAAAATTTGTAACTACTCAGCGTATTATCCGGGTAAGGACGCAGGTTATTGATTT
>CAZYCY010000354.1:0-2814 GCA_964646145.1 uncultured Thiotrichaceae bacterium | reverse complement strand
TGAAAGCCCAGTTCTTTAGACCAGTCAATAATCATTTGTAAAAGTCGGGAGTAATCGATGTTGTGGGCTGTTTCAGGCATGGTCTTAGGTTTTATGTTATAACCAGTAGTAAAGCATACAATCTAAAAATTTTAGTAACTACTCAGCGTATTATCCGGGTAAGGACGCAGGTTATTGATTTTTCAGGCATCTGCAACATGGATGTTGCAGTAGAGCGCCGCTTTTGTAAACACGGGGACGTATTTACAGCGTCCTGAAAAATCAATAACCTGCGTCCTTTTCTAAAATTACGCTGAGTAGTTACAAATTTTATATTAAAATAGCGAGCCGATTCAACCATCAAAGATAAGCCTTATGCCCGTCCGTACTCGTTTTGCCCCAAGCCCTACTGGTTATCTCCACGTTGGCGGTGCTCGTACTGCCTTGTTCTCATGGTTGTACGCCAGAAAAATGGCTGGTCAGTTTGTTTTGCGTATAGAAGATACTGATCGTGAGCGTTCAACCGAAGCATCGGTTAATGCCATTTTAGAAGGCATGGCGTGGTTGGGGCTGGACTACGATGAGGGACCTTTTTACCAGACGCATCAGTTTGCGCGTTATAAAGAGGTCATACAACAGTTGCTCGACAGTGGTGATGCATATTTTTGTGCTTGTAGTCGAGAAAGGCTAAACGAGTTGCGCGAACAGCAAATGGCAAATAAGGAAAAACCACGTTATGATGGTTGTTGCCGACATAAAAATGTAGTCGCTGCTGAGAATACGGTTGTTCGCTTCAAGAACCCGCTGGAAGGAGAGGTAATAATCGAGGACATGGTCAAAGGCCGTGTGAAAATTAATAATCGCGAACTGGATGACTTAATTATTGAGCGCAGTGATGGCTCGCCAACCTACAACCTGAGCGTGGTGGTTGATGACTGGGACATGAAAATCACTCACGTCATTCGTGGTGATGACCATTTAAACAATACTCCGCGCCAGATCAATATTTTAAAAGCATTAAGAGCAGAGCTGCCAGTGTATGCACACGTACCGATGATTTTGGGTGACGATGGCAAGCGTCTGTCAAAACGCCATGGTGCAGTCAGTGTTATGCAATATAGAGAAGACGGCTTTTTACCCGAAGCCTTAATCAATTATCTGGTTCGTCTAAGCTGGTCGCACGGAGACCAGGAGATATTCAGCCGTGAAGAAATGATCGAGCTGTTTGATGCAGTGGATATCAATACCTCTGCTTCAGCGTTTAATACTGAAAAATTACTTTGGCTGAACCAGCATTATATAAAAACCAAAAAACCTGAAGCTCTGGCGCAGCAGATGAAGGAATACATAAAAGATGCCGGTTATTCGTTAGACAATGGTCCTGATTTAACTGCCGTATTAAACGTGTTTCAGGAACGCTGTAATACACTGGTTGAGCTGGCAGCAGATATACGTTTTCTTTATCAAGACTTCGATGAATACAATGCAAGGCAGGCGAAAAAGCAGTTTAAAGAAACCACCTTACCCATCCTGGAAAATTTACAGCAGCAATATTCTGAGTTAAATAATTGGACGGCAGAGGCAATACATAAAGTGGTTGAAAACACAGTGACTACACTTGAGGTTGGCTTTGGCAAAGTAGGTCAACCATTGCGACTAGCCGTTACCGGTCATGGGAAATCGCCCTCAATTGACATTACACTGGAATTTCTTGGTAAAGAAAAAACGTTACAACGCCTGGAGCAGGCTATTGCTTTTATTGGCAGGGCATCAGCATAATAGAGCTTGCAGGTTGGGGTTCGTCTCTCATCCCGGTTCAGCTTGCAAGCCACCGACTTATTGAGAAGTTACGAATTAGTTTGATAAACGACCGAAATAAATCGAAAAAAATAACCGGAAGCTGTTAGCCAGTCACGGCTGTGGCGGTAATTGAAAGATGTTGTACTAGCCAACGTGACAAGCAGAGTATGGCAGATCTGTCTGAGCCATGCTGCTTTGATTGCGAACATTTATACCTCCCTGGTTCATGTTGTTGATTCCCTGATACCGGTGAAGCAAATAGTAACTAATCATTCAAAAATTTGTAATAATATACTAGGCATCTTCTCCGGGAAGCTACGACACAGTGCGCTGGCGAAGCATTTTCTTTACTAAATATTCCATTCAATATAAGATATGACTCCCATTTTGGGGCTATAGCTCAGCTGGGAGAGCGCAACACTGGCAGTGTTGAGGTCAGCGGTTCGATCCCGCTTAGCTCCACCATTTTATTTTCCATTCGTAAGGTTAAAACCACCGCCTTTAGGCGGTCAGATTTATCTGCCATACATAAATTGTTCATGTTACTAATATTGCTGTTTGCTGTGTTTGCGTTGAAATCTATATTTTTCCTTCATGCACTTTATGTGCTTCATGGTAAAAAATATTAAAGAGTTTTACCATGAAGCACATAAAGAGCATGAAGGTTTTACAAGCCCTAAGGGAACGAGGGAAATCAGTTTTCATTGTTCATAAGCTGCCAAGGCGGATGAATAAACGGGTCTATATGACCCGTATCCGAACTTTAGTCCATAATACTAACCCACCAGCTTTAGCTGGTGGTTGTTGAGTCTTAAAAAATATCAATTGCCTCGCAGTGAGTGGACGATTAACACACAACGATTTTGTTTATTGATCAGTGGGGTGTGTCGTTACACACGCATCAAAGGTATCGCCAGACATCTTGATCCATGCTGGAAAAAAGCCAAAAACATGAAATGGTTAAGCCGTACTACGAATGGTGCAAGCCAGATAATAGCGGCAACATAAAAGCTTCACCTGGTATCATTTGGCGGC
>CAZYCY010000353.1:0-2835 GCA_964646145.1 uncultured Thiotrichaceae bacterium | reverse complement strand
TAACTTCCGTTTAAAAGTGTTATTTGGACTATAATTTTAATGCGTTTGCCCTGGGGAGTATGCCGATTTCATCCATCGCCTCCATGCCCCGTTTTTCATGGGGAAAGTAATGTGTCCATGTTTTATTAGAGGCGAAATGCAGCCACAGACGTTTACCATTGATATTAATTCCAGTTTATTCACCCCATCCATGGGGTTCACCACTGCGTGGTCAGCTGAAGCTATTCAAATTCATTCCTGATGAATTTGTCATCGGCATGGGCAATAGCTGCTTGCGAGTGTTGTCTTTGCTTATTTGCTCAAATTCCACCAGTCGAGCGAAGGCCTGAACATTAAAATTATAGATTAAACCTTCACTGAGAGGAATCTGTAGCTGGTCGGCAAAATAGTTCTGTATACGCTTATAGGGTAGCAACTGATACTGTGACAAATAAACCGCATGGGCTTTTATTTGATTGCCATACTGCACGGCTTTGGTCACGCCTTACCAGTAGTTTCTTCAACAATCGCTCTGAAAACGTGTCAAGCTATTTTTTAATTAATTTTACGCTGAGTAGTTACCAAAAACTTTACCTTTAGAAAAACAATCCTTAATTCTTTGTACTTTTTGCGTCTTTCGCGGCTAAAATAAAAATAGCTTTTCACCACAGCCTTTGCAGTAAGTTAAACTACTCAGTATGGCTGTCACAGAAAAAACTGAATCAACAAACAACAAACCAGCCTTTGACTCAACCACCTTCCTGAAGCATGTCACCAGCAAACCTGGTGTCTATCGCATGTTCGATGACAAACAGCGGATTCTCTACGTTGGTAAGGCTAAAAACCTGAAGAAGCGTTTAAGCAGTTACTTCCGCAAAATCGGGCTGTCTGCAAAAACACAGGTTATGGTGTCAAAAATCAGCAATGTTGATATCACTATTACCCATACTGAAGGTGAAGCCTTATTACTGGAAAGCAATTTAATAAAAGCGTTGCGCCCGCGTTATAATGTGTTAATGCGTGATGACAAGAGTTATCCCTATATCTTTGTTTCTAATGAGTCTGTCTATCCGCGTATAAGCCTGCATCGTGGTGCTCGAAAAAACAAAGGTTTGTATTCTGGACCTTACCCCAATGCGCATGTGGTTCGTCAAAGCATTAACCTGTTGCAGAAAATATTTCTTATTCGTCAGTGTGAGGACACCACTTTTGCCAACCGTTCACGACCGTGTTTGCAATATCAGATCAAACGTTGCTCTGCCCCTTGCGTTGGTTATATTTCTGAAAAAGCTTACAACAAAGACATTAGTCATGCGATTTTGTTCTTACAGGGTAAAAGTGAACAAGTTATTCATGAACTGATAAAAGACATGGAGCAAGCAGCAGAAAAACAGCATTTTGAAAAGGCCGCTGAGCATCGTGACCAAATCGGCAGCTTGCGAAAAATCACTGAAAAACAACACGTCAGTGCAGAAAAAGGCGATATTGATGTTATCGCCTGTGCTAGTGAAGCCGGGCAGGCGTGTGTACAGGTGTTTTATATACGTAACGGTCTCAATCTGGGGAATCGCAGTTTTTACCCGAGTTTGCCAGAAGCATTAAGCAGTGAGCAAATCCTTACTGCTTTCATTCCACAGTTTTATTTAAAGCGTGATGTTCCTGGCGAAATCATTGTTTCGAGTATGCCTCAAGACAGCGATTTAATTGAGCAAGTATTGAGTGAGCAGAGCGGGCATAAAGTAAAAATAAGCTTTAAGCTGAGAGGTGAGCGTGCTAGGTGGTTAGAAATGGCATTAAATAATGCTGTTAATTCATTGAAAACAAAACTTATATCACGATCTGGATTGCTTGATCGTTTTAAAGCATTGCAGGAAGTGTTACAGCTGGATGACATTCCGCTACGCCTGGAATGTTTTGATATCAGTCACACACAGGGTGAAGCAACGGTTGCTTCTTGTGTGGTTTTTACCCCCGAAGGTGTATTCAAAACGGATTATCGCCGTTATAACATTACCGGCATTACCGGTGGCGATGATTATGCTGCGATGAAACAGGCACTGGAAAGACGTTTTTGCTCTACAAAAAATACCGGCAAGCAAAAGGAAAAACCCGATAACAAGCAAACAACACAGCAGAAATTTCCCGATATATTATTTATTGATGGTGGCAAAGGTCAACTCAAACAGGCAATCGAGGTGTTTGAAAAGTTGGAAATTGATTCAGTATTGTTGGTTGGTGTAGCAAAAGGCGAAGGCCGCAAGGCAGGTCTGGAAAAACTGATTTTTAGTGACGGTCGCCCGGATATGTACCTTAACATTGAGTGTTCTGCTGCGCGTTTAATTCTTCAAGTGCGCGATGAAGCACACCGTTTTGCCATCAGCGGGCATCGTGCGCAACGCGCCAGAAAACGCCGTACCTCACCGTTGGAAGGCATTGCTGGCTTAGGTCCAAAACGCAGACAAACATTATTAAAACATTTTGGTGGAATACAGGCATTGTCACAGGCAGGCATCGAAGATTTAGCTAAAATAAACGGCATAAGCAAAAAACTGGCGCAAGACATCTATGAGCAGTTTCATGTTACAGGGTATCTTTAGGGCACCTCTATTAATTGATTGCGTCCTCTGCGAGACCTGAAGCATGCAGATGCAAGGCATGAGCCGCAGCTAAATGGTTATTCCATTTACAAGGCTCATAACGCCGCAGATGCATGCTTCAGGTCTCGCCCTACGGGGCTTTAAGCCCAGCCCAGACTCTGCGTTGTGCTTTCTCGACATGCCCATGTTTATAATTATGGGTACGGCTTCAAAAGCACGCCTTGATTCTGAACTGGGCTTAAAGCCAGAGGGCACAAGC
>CAZYCY010000352.1:0-2841 GCA_964646145.1 uncultured Thiotrichaceae bacterium | reverse complement strand
CCTGGCCGCCTAAAGGCGTGGGATTTACGGATCCCCTATCGGGGACTTTAAATAGGGATATATTTACGGTATGTTTCAAAAATACACACTACAAATACTGTAGCTTCTCAATAAGTCGGGGCGTGATCTATCAACTTCTAAAGCTAAAATTCCGCTATAGAATTCAAGTGCTTTTTGGGTGTTGGCAACAATAAGACTGCAATGATCGATTGATTTAATTAATTTATTACCCAGCACCACAGATTTCTCCTGAAGCAAATTCATATATCGCTTATAATACCGCCCTGCCCATCCTTTGGTTCATAAAAACACCCCATATACCACTACCCATGCTCTGTAACTTGTGGCAACAACAACTTTTTTCCAGCACTCAGCCCTAACCATGAATCCAGACCTGAAAAAACTTCAGCCTTATCCTTTTGAAAAGCTTAATGCACTAAAGGCCGGTTGCCAACCAGCTATGGGTGGGCATATTGCATTATCAATTGGTGAGCCCAGGCACGCTGCACCTGAACTTGTTCTGCACGCAATCACCAGGAATCTGAACGCAATTAACAGCTACCCGTTAGTCAAAGGCAGAATCGAGTTGAGAGAGGCTATAACGAACTGGTTAAACAATCGCTTTAAACTCTCCAGTAATGCACTGAGCCCAGAAAAGCATGTTATTCCTGTTACCGGCACACGTGAAGCATTATTTTCATTTGCACAGTGTATGGTTAACCGTGATGACGATGTTTTGCTTTTAATGCCAAATCCATTTTATCAAATATATGAAGGCGCTGCTTTTCTTGCCGGTGCCACCCCCTGGTTTTACAATACGGTAAAAGAAAATAATTACCTGCCTGATTTTGATGCTATTGATAAAGACATCTGGCAGCGTTGCCATATTATTTATATCTGCACACCAGGTAATCCGACTGGTAGTGTTATTTCTAAACAACAACTTTGTAAACTGATCGAGCTTTCACTAAAATATAATTTCATCATTGCCTCAGACGAGTGTTACTCTGAGATTTATTTTGACGAAAACCAACCACCCGCAGGTCTACTGGAGGCAGCAGAAGAATGTGGCAATAAAGAGTTTAGCAACTGCATGGTATTTCATAGTTTATCGAAACGCTCCAACCTGCCCGGCATGCGTTCAGGTTTTGTTGCCGGTGATGCCGAGCTAATCAAAACCTATTTGCTATACCGCACTTATCACGGTTGTGCGATGCCACCGGTTCATCAGATTGCCAGCATAGAAGCCTGGAATGACGAAACCCATGTTAAACAAAATAGAGCACTATACGTTAAAAAATTTGACGCTGTTATCGAAATTCTGCACCCGGTTATTAAAGTATCATTACCCGATGCAGGATTTTATTTATGGTTAAACACACCGGTTAATGATGAAATATTCACCAAACAACTGTACGCGCAGAAAAATGTTACCGTACTGCCAGGCAGCTATTTATCACGTGAAAGCAGTGGCATCAACCCGGGCAAAGACCATGTACGCATGGCGCTGGTCGCACCGTTGGATGAGTGCGTTATTGCCGCGAATCGAATCAAACAATACATACAAACATTACATTCATAAATATTCTGGAGAAACCCCTTATGTCTGAATTACAAAGCATTATCGAAGAAGCATTCGAGCATCGCGCCGAGATCACCCCCCGAAATGTAAAAACACCTGTTGCCGATGCCGTTAGCGAAGCAATTAACCTGCTTAATTCAGGTGAAAAACGTGTAGCCGAAAAAGTAGATGGTGACTGGGTAGTTAATGAGTGGTTAAAAAAAGCCGTGCTGCTTTCTTTTCGTATCAACGATAACAAGTTTATTAAAGGCGGCTTTACCAACTACTACGACAAAGTAAATTCAAAATTTGCCGACTTGAACACGCGAGAGTTTCGTGAAACCGGCGTACGCGTTGTACCACCTGCAACGGCACGCTTTGGTTCGTACATCGCACCCAGTGTTGTATTAATGCCTTCTTACGTAAACATCGGTGCGTATGTCGACAGCGGCACGATGGTAGACACCTGGGCAACAGTTGGCTCATGTGCACAGATTGGCAAAAATGTTCATCTTTCTGGTGGTGTTGGCATTGGTGGTGTTTTAGAACCTTTGCAGGCTGCCCCTACCATTATTGAAGACAACTGTTTTATCGGAGCACGCTCTGAAGTTGTTGAAGGTGTCATTGTCGAAGAAGGCTCGGTGATTTCAATGGGCGTTTATATTGGTCAGAGCACCAAAATATTTAATCGCATGACTGGCGAAATCACCTACGGACGCATTCCTGCTGGCTCGGTTGTTGTTTCTGGAAACCTGCCTTCTAAAGATGGCACTTACAGCCTTTATTGTGCAGTTATCGTAAAACAGGTTGACGAAAAGACACGCGGTAAAGTTGGTTTAAACGAACTGTTGCGTGATATCGACTAAAACACCAGAAATAAAATAAAACCCTGACCCCAATATAGATGCGCGAACGATAGTGCAAGCCACATAATCAACAACATGAGGGAAATATAGCGTTTTTGACTATGCAGCCGCACCCATAGATTCGGCACAATAGTTTACATGCCTCTGCATTTAACTCAGCACAGTACCATGGTAAGGACGCAGGTTATTGATTTTTCAGGCATCTGTAGCATGAATGCTACAGTAGAGCGCCAGGTAAGCAAACATGGGGATGTATTCACAGCGACCTGAGTAGTGGCACAAGGATGTGCCGTTCACGAACCAAAGGATGGAGAAATCAATAACCTGCGTCCTGACCTCATAATAATGCTGAGTTCAATGCATTTAGGACTCAGGATTAAATAAGATGCGGAACTTAACGCCGAATTTTTGTTT
>CAZYCY010000351.1:0-2868 GCA_964646145.1 uncultured Thiotrichaceae bacterium | reverse complement strand
GCCGATTCGGCAATGTACCAAGGAGAAGGCTGATTAGCCAACATTCTCCTTAATATATATAAGGGCATCTCTATTTATTCTGGAGATGAAGATTTGCAACAAAAATATGGCATATTTTGGACTCAAGATTCATCTTCACGAAAAGTGACACACGGATGTGTCGTTTACGCACCTAAGGACTCAGGATTAAATAAGATGCGGAACTTAACGCCGAATTTTTGTTTCAGATTGGATGATCTCAAAAGGCGCATAGTTGCGCTACGCAACGATTTGAGATCATTCAAGCTGGAGCAAAAAGGCAAGTTAAGTTTCGTAAGTTATTTGATCCTGAGTCCTAAGGATGGAATTAATAGAGGTGCCCATAAGCATGATGTTATGCAAGCGTTTTAAGCAGACAAAAAAAAGACCCAATCCCGAGCCTTTTTACCATGCAAAAAAGATTAACTCAGTATTTCCAGGCCCATCCTGCCTGAACTTCCCACTGAGACATCTCGATTTCAATTTGTGTGGCACCGCCATCAAATGGATTTGGACCTTTCACTGAATTACTGGGCGCAAACATAGCGGCAATATTAAATTCCTGATTGCCAGGCAAGCGCATGGTCAGCCCTGCTGTAACATGGTTTTCAATAACAGCGGGAGCCAGTATATTAAACATGGTTTCAGATTCAGGAACCGGTTGTTCTGCGTGGCTAAAACCAACACGCCAGGTATTGTCACCCACATCAACCTGATAACCTATTTTAATTATAGTCATGTCATCCCAGCCAAAGCCTGCGCCATTTGCACCACCCAGACAGCCTGCACCCGAAGCTGGCATGGGTGCGCCAGCCCCAAGACTTGCATTTAACGCATCAGTACACGAACCATCGGTTAAACGTGATACTGGATTGGATATGGCAGCAACGTCACTGTAATTAATTTGCTGAATATCAGCCACAATCACGCCCGACGTTCCGACATCAAAAGCAACACCGATACTATAGCTGGACGGGATGTCAAAATCACCTCCCTCAGCAAACAAACCTTTGTACTCATCAAATTCTGACATGCTAATTTTAGACTGATAACTGACACCCACGCGTACACCGTCGCTCACTTCACCTTGATATCCCAACTTGATGCCCATACCAAATGCTGTTGAGCTACGATCACCTGAAAGATTATCTTTGTCCAGTGAAAAACCCTGAAAATTTTCCAGACCTTGCGCTGAAAACCGCTGACCCGCCACAATCAAGCTACCGCCTAAAGCATGTTTATCATTGAATTTTTTGGCGTAACTAATATTAATAAACAACTGCTCCAGATTAACACCTGTTGTGCCAGCACCATAAGTGCCAGGCAAATCCTCCAGATTGAGCTCAAAACCATTTCGTGTTGGCGCTGGCACTCGTGCGCCACCTGTTTTGTACTCGGTGTTCATGCCACCGTTACCATAAATTGACACGCCTACAGTAGCATCTTCAGCCAATTGCCAGTTGTATGCAAAATGAGGAATCAAAAAGAAATCATTTCCACTATCCACTGACCCTGGGAGAAGACTAAAAGGTGGCGTACAAGGCGGTGAGTGTGGCGGAGGTGGCGTATTACAAACACCAGTAGCAGTCACAACTGTAGAGCCAGCTGGCATCGGTGGCGCACCGGTAACTGTATAACTACGTGAAGGGCTAAAAAGTGCCGCGCCAATGTCCATACGTGCACCAACAAATGCCATACCCGCAGGATTCGTCGCAGCCGCCATCGCATCCTGAGAGAAAGCAACACCTGCTCCTGCCAGACCTTTTTCCTTTGTGCTGTACCCGTGTGAAAAATAACCATTGGTCGCGTTAACCACAGGTGAAGCCAGTACACTTGAAACAGCAATGGTTAAAAGTGATTTTTTTACAGATATTCTCATTTTTTATATCTCCAACGGCAGGTTTGTAGTTCGTAGCCTGTTATGGCTATCTATTGTTTTTTATCTTAATTATTTTTATTCAATTAGTTAGCATAAGATAATTGGAAAAATAACCTGTGTCAATCCAATAAACCTGTTTTCTTTTAAAATTTAAGTATTTATTGTCTCAGTACGCTAGTAAAAACTATGCACTTTAGCGCAAGGCTTTAGCTGCTACACATTTTTTAGTGGGCATTGATATGTTTTCAATAGGCTTCTAATCTTTTCAATTCACCATGAAGCGCATGAAGGACATGAAGGCATAAGAACTTCATGTCCTTCATGCGCTTCATGGTGATATTTATCTGGCTTATGATTTCAGTGCCTAGTTAAGGAAAACGACTTTCAGTCGTTTTTTAGAGCAACCTATGGACTTTCAGTCCATAGTGGTTGAGTTAAACAGAAACTTTATGCAGGCAACGCCATCAAATCAATATTCCTGTGGTAAGTTATGACGCTTAACTGAGCTTTATCGGCGGCACACCCATTTACCAATATTACAACTACTGGCATAGCCACTTTATAATCTGCTTTTGATACACTTATACAATAAAAACCGCCACCAATTTATTATCTAATGCCAACCATCACCATCATTAACTCGTTTTTTTTTAAAAACATCAAGATTAAGCTGATTATGTTGCTAACACTATTAGCAGCGCCAACCGCTATTGCTAATTTACCCGTTTTAGGCGACCCAACACTGGATAGCTTTAGCAGCAAACAAGAACAACAACTCGGACTGGCTTTTTATCGCTCTTTACGCGCTAATCTGGTTTTTATTGATGACCTGCAGATAAACGACTACCTTAACAGTCTTGGTCAACGCTTGGCCTCACATTCAGATGCCGCAGGTGATACATTTCATTTTTTCATCATTAAAGCGCCCTCAATCAACGCTTTTGCCGGCCCTGCCGGTTACATAGGCATAC
>CAZYCY010000350.1:0-2885 GCA_964646145.1 uncultured Thiotrichaceae bacterium | reverse complement strand
TGTCAAGTGTTTTTTTAATTATTTTGCGATTGCCACGGGTTATTGAGAAGTTACATTAAAAACTCATACATGTTTAGAGACGCCCTTTAGTGCAGAACTTTAGCGCTACCGACACCTCGATTATCAGAAGCTGCCTCTATCTGCCCATTTTTCGTATGCCGCACAATAAGCTGCATATTGCCATAAACATCATCCAGCTCGTGGGTTTTGTGCCCCAGCTTTTGCAGTGCTTTAATCAACGCCTCATCAAAAACGCCGGGTTCATAGGAAATTTTATCAGGTAGATACTGATGGTGAAAACGTCCTGCACTGACAATTTCATCCGCACTTTTATTTTTATAAAAATCAAGAATACCAAGCAACACCATGGTGATTATACGGCTACCGCCGGGCGTGCCGATGATCGCTAAACGGTTTTGCGTTTCAATGAAACTCGGTGTCATGCTGGATAACATACGTTTGCCAGGCTCTATCGCATTGGCATGTGAGCCCACCAGCCCATATACATTTGGCACCCCCGGCTTGGACACAAAATCATCCATTTCGTCATTCAATAAAACCCCAGTACCTTCCGCCACAAAGCAGGAACCAAAGGGGTAGTTAATGGACAAGGTGGCCGATACCTTATTGCCCTGTTGATCAATAATGGAAAAATGTGTTGTGTCCGTACCTTTTCCGGAAGCTTGTCCAACGGCTTTTAGCGAAGAACTTGGTGTCGCTTTATCACGGTTAATACTTGCTGCCAGTAATTTAATACGCGCATCTGAAAGCAAATAATCAACTGGCACATCGACAAAGTCAGGGTCACCCATATATTCGGCACGATCATGATAAGCAAGACGCATGGCTTCAACAATATGGTGAATGCGTTGTGCTTCATCCATGTTTTCTATATCGAATTCTGCAAGAATCTGAAAAATAACAGATAACACCAGTCCGCCGGAGGATGGTAGCGATGCTGCGGTTATTTTCATGCCTTTATAAAGCACAACTTCTGGTGAGCGTTCTATTATCCGGTAAGTAGCCAGATCTTCTCGCGTCCAGATACCGCCATGTTTACGCACGTCCTCAACCATTTTCCCTGCCAGTTCATTTTTATAAAACCCGGCAAACCCTGAATCAACAATGAGCTGCAGGGTATTTGCCAAATCTTTTTGTACAATGATATAACCCGATTCTGGCACCTTGCCTTGCTGTAAAAAAATCTCACTGGCCGCTTTATTTTCCTGCAAAGCTGCTAAGCGAAATTTTGCCATACGCCGATAGTGTTCATCTACAGGAAAACCCTGCCTGGCATGTTTGATTGCCGCTGCTAATGACTTTGATAAAGGTAATTTTCCGTAGTTTTCTGCCAAATGTACCAGAGCAGCAGGAATGCCGGGGATGCCCGCTGATAAAGCACCGTCGATTGAACTGCCGGGAATTACTTGCCCTGTTTCATCCAGGTACATATCCCGGTGCGCACGCAAGGGCGCTTTTTCGCGCGCATCAAGCATTACGTACCGATTGGTTTTTGTCTGGTGCAGCAAATAAAAACCACCACCGCCCAGACCTGAAGAATACGGTTCGACCACAGCAAGCGTTGCCGTTACGGCAATTGCTGCATCAAACGCATTACCACCCCGGGATAAAATATCAATACCTGCTTGAGTGGCTAATGGGTGTGCGCTGGCAATCGCCGCCTGCGAAGCCGTTGATTCAGTCTGGGTTTGTGAAAAACTCGTGGTTGGAAATAAAATGAAAAATACAAACAGAAGGGTCTTGTTGTTCATCTGTGAGCTTGTCCGGGTTTTAAGTTAATTCGAATTAATATGCTTGGAATTTATAGGGGTTTATGCACGCCGGGAATTATGCATTTCCGGTAAGAGTGTGGTATTTTTCCATCAGTTCATCCTGAGTCTCCTGATTATCCGGATCAAACGGGATGCAATCAACCGGACACACCTCTACACACTGAGAAGTTTCGTAATGGCCAACACATTCTGTACATAAATCTGTGTCGATTTCATAAATCTCATCCCCTGGGGTAATTGCTTCGTTGGGACACTCCGGCTCACAAACATCACAGTTAATACATTCGTCGGTAATTAATAACGCCATACTAAGTCACACTACACTATTCGTTAAATTAAATCATATGGTAACTACTCAGCACATCATCTCAAATAGGGTTGCAGGCTAAGTAGTTACAAAATAACTTACATGGATGCACAGGATGAACAGGATTTTTGTAAATTTTAACCCTGTTCATCCTGTGTATCCATGTAAATTGTGGCATATCGTTTCCATCCTTTGGTTCGTAAACAGCACATCACTGTGCCACTACACCAGTATTTTACTCTTTGCCAAAGCCAATGCTTCCACAACATTTTGATGGACAAATTGTGAAACATCACCACCATGCAGTGCAATTTCTTTCACCAGCGACGCTGAAATAAAGCTGGTTTCTTCGCTGGGGGTCATAAAGACTGTTTCCAGTGAAGTCTCCAGGTGCCTGTTCATACTTGCCAGTTGCATTTCATGCTCAAAATCTGACACTGCACGCAAACCGCGCAATATTACTTTTGCATTTTTTGATTTTACGAAATGGACGAGGAGATCAGAAAAACCGCAGACTTCAACATTATCAAATTTTGATAATACCTGCTCTGCCATGTGAACGCGTTGCTTTAAGTCAAACAAGGGTGCTTTTCCCGGATTTGCAGCAATCGCGACAATCACGCGGTCGAATAAACCGGCAGCACGCTGCACTAAATCATAATGCCCATTGGTAATGGGATCAAATGTTCCCGGATAAACTGCTACAATTGTCATATAAATCTCGGTGCTTAGGACTCAGGATTAAATAAGATGCGGAACTTAACGCCGAATTTTTGTTTCAGATT
>CAZYCY010000349.1:0-2920 GCA_964646145.1 uncultured Thiotrichaceae bacterium | reverse complement strand
CAATCATGCGTTTTGTAGACGAAGCAACTATAAGTGTCATAGCCGGTGACGGCGGCACCGGCGTGGTTAGCTTTCGTCGCGAAAAATACATCCCCTTCGGTGGTCCTGACGGTGGCGATGGCGGTGACGGGGGCAGTGTTTATCTTATCGGTGACCATGATATTAATACCCTGGCCGATTTTCGCCATGTCCGTACCTATACTGCCGACTCAGGCATCCGTGGTGCTGGTCGCCAGATGACAGGCAAAGGAGGTGAAGACCTAACCATTCCCGTGCCAATTGGTACGCTAATTTACGATGACGATATAGATGAGCTTATCGGTGACATCACCCGTCACGATCAAAAAATAAAAGTTGCTCAAGGTGGCTTTCATGGCCTTGGTAACACCCGCTTTAAAAGCTCGATTAACCAGGCCCCCAGACGGTGCTCACCTGGCACACCGGGCGAGCGCCGTAGTTTACGCCTTGAATTAAAAGTGTTGGCCGACGTTGGCTTACTGGGACTGCCCAATGCGGGAAAATCAACATTTATTCGCTCGGTATCCGCTGCGCGTCCTAAAGTAGCCAACTACCCGTTTACCACCTTGTACCCCAATTTAGGTGTGGTACGTGTTGGCATGAACCAGAGTTTTGTCATTGCAGACATCCCTGGCATTATAGAAGGCGCATCACAAGGTGCTGGTCTGGGCATCCAGTTTTTAAAACACCTGTCCCGCACTCAACTTTTATTACACATCGTTGATTTAGCGCCTTTTGACGGCAGTGACCCAGTAGAAGAAGCTTTAACCATTATTAATGAACTGGGCAACTACAGCCCTGAACTTGCAGAAAAGCCACGCTGGCTGGTGTTAAATAAATCCGATCTGCTGGATGAAACGCAACTAAAAACCAGGGCAAATGAAATCACCCAGCGCCTGGACTGGCAAGAACCGGTATACACCATCTCTGCCATCAGCAAAAAAGGCACCGATATTCTAGTCTTTGACATAATGCAACGACTTGAAATGGATCGCGAGCTGGAGCAAAACACTGGTCAGGTATATGCACAGATTGCAAGCCCGGAAACAGTGGCACATGGAGATGCGGATAACCAAGCAAAGGACAATCAGGAACAAGAAAAGGAACCATAAAAATGACGACACGCAAGGTGGTTGCCAACTCTTCTCGCTGGGTGATAAAAATTGGCAGCTCACTCATTACTGAAAATGGTAGAGGTCTGGATCAGCGGGCAATTTCGTCATGGGTAGAGCAAATATCTAAACTGCGCGAAGCGGGCAAGGAGGTTCTGATCGTTTCTTCCGGCTCGGTAGCTGAAGGCATGGCACGCATTGGCTGGAAACAACGCCCCCACGCTCTGCACGAATTACAGGCAGCAGCAGCATTAGGTCAGATGGGCTTGATCCAGCATTTCGAAAGCTGCTTTAAAAAACACAATATCCATAGCGCGCAGATATTGCTAACCCATGAAGACCTGAGCAACCGACAGCGCTACCTCAATGCCCGCAGCACACTTAAAACATTATTAAAACTGGGCGCTATCCCTATCATCAATGAAAACGACACCGTTGCCACGGATGAAATTCGCTTTGGTGACAACGATACGCTGGGCGCACTGGTGTGCAATCTGGTTGAAGCTGACACCCTGGTGCTACTAACCGATCAGCAGGGTTTATTTAACAAAGACCCCCGTGATAACGAGGACGCTGAGCTCATTCCTGAGTCCAGTGCCCATAACCCTGATTTATTAGCCATGGCAGGCGAGGGCGGTGCTTTAGGTCAGGGCGGAATGCGAACAAAAATCACCGCTGCACAGCGCGCCGCGCGTTCTGGCGCAAACACCATTATTGCTTCCGGTGCTGCAGAAAACATTCTGCAAAAAATTGCTCGAGGAGAGGTCGTCGGCACTCTGCTGACGACAGATAATGAGCCCATGTCTGCTCGTAAACAATGGTTGGCAAATCAACTCAAGGTTTCAGGCAGGCTTACGCTTGATGCCGGAGCCAGTCACGCCATTGTAAAGTCAGGCGTTAGCTTGCTGGCTGTTGGCGTCAACAAAGTAGAAGGTGATTTCCAGCGCGGTGAAGTAGTTTCCTGCATTAACGACGAGGGCAAAGAAATTGCCCGAGGGCTGGTTAATTATGACGCTAAAGAAAGCCAGCAGATTAAAGGTCAAAGCAGTGAGAAATTTGAACGTATTTTGGGTTATGTTGATGATGCAGAATTGGTTCATCGTGATAATCTGGTGCTTTTATGACGGTATTACACAGAAAAACGGGGTTTTATGGCATCCACAAAAAAACCGGACTGGTGCATCAGTCCGGTTCTTAACATTAATGCTAAGATAAAAAGCGGGTAACCCGCGTCATAATTTACGTCATTGAGCGAATATTGTTATTCATGCGACTCTTATGGCGTGCTGCTTTATTGGCATGAATCAAACCTTTGCCTGCAACACGGTCAATTACCGGCGTGGCTACTTTGTAAGCGGCTTCTGCTGCGGGCTTGTCGCCCGCTTCAATTGCGTAATAAACTCTTTTAATGCAGGTGCGCATCATTGAACGCACACCAACATTACGTGAGTGATGAATTTCTGCCTGTTTGGCGCGTTTTTTTGCTGATGCTGTGTTTGCCACTGCTGTAAACCGTCTTGAAAAAAAGATCGCGTATGATGTCTGTTTTCAACTGTTTTGTCAATAAAAATCGTTGCTCTGATAAATTAAAGCAATAATACTGCTGAGATTGCCCTAAGCCTTTAGAAAAAAATACGCAACAGGTACAATCCAGTGCGCGTTTTTATCAAGAGGGGAGAAATCATCGATTGGCGAGAAATGGGTACTACCCAAGAATAGCGGTCAAAATTGAAAAAGGTTGGTAACTACTCAGCGTATTATCCAGGTAAGGATGTAGGTTATTGATTTTT
>CAZYCY010000348.1:0-2926 GCA_964646145.1 uncultured Thiotrichaceae bacterium | reverse complement strand
TTCGTACTTTATCACGTCTTTAACCCAAGAATAGAGATCAAAATTGAAAAAATCAGTTATCGAAAATCGCACAAAATCGTTGCCATCACTTTTGCAACGATTAATAGTTCGGTCTGTTACAATATGTTTTACACTGATTTTAATTTTGTGGAGAAAGCTGTGTCCAGTACTGGTAATTTTTCAGCAACCCGACTGCGCCGTATGCGCCGTTGTGACTTTTCACGTCGCTTGATGCGGGAAAACACACTATCCGTCGATGACCTTATTTACCCGATGTTTGTTATTGAAGGTAGCAATAAACGTGAAGCAATTACCTCCATGCCCGGTGTCGAGCGAGTCACTGTTGACCTGTTACTGATCGAGGCGCAACAGTGTTTTGCATTGGGTATTCCTGCTATTGCCCTTTTCCCCGTGGTTTCAGAAAGCAAAAAATCAAATGATGCCACTGAAGCTTATAATCCGAATGGACTGGCGCAAACTGCGGTAAGAGAGTTAAAAAAAGCCCTGCCCGAGCTAGGTATTATTACCGATGTGGCGCTCGATCCGTTTACCAGTCACGGTCAGGATGGCTTGATTGATAGCACCGGTTATGTGTTAAACGACGAAACCGTTGAGGTGCTGGTTAAGCAGGCGTTATCTCATGCGCAGGCGGGGGCAGATGTGGTTGCGCCATCAGATATGATGGATGGTCGTATTGGCGCCATACGAAAAGCACTGGAAGATAACGGCTTTATCCATACGCGCATACTGGCTTATTCAGCAAAATACGCCTCCAGTTTTTATGGTCCTTTCCGCGATGCCGTGGGTTCAGCAAAAAATCTTGGCAGCGGCAATAAATACAGCTACCAGATGGATCCGGCAAATTCAGATGAAGCACTGCGCGAGATTGAACTCGACATTAAAGAAGGCGCAGACATGTTTATGGTAAAACCCGGCATGCCCTATCTGGATATTGTTCGCAGGGTGAAAGATGAGTTCGCCATTCCCACTTATGTTTATCAGGTTAGCGGTGAATACGCCATGTTAAAAGCCGCCGCTCAAAACGGCTGGCTGGATGAAAAAGCCACGGTACTGGAAAGCCTGCTGGGTTTTAAACGTGCAGGTGCCGATGGTATTTTGACCTACTATGCAAAAACCGTGGCACAATGGTTAAACCTTAAAAAATCAGTTAAACCTACTGCGAATGTCTAAGGCACTGAAGGTTAAACCAGAAGAATTAAGCGACAATGATTGAAGCTACAGATCATTATGCAGTTTTTGGCAACCCGATAAAACACAGCAAATCGCCGCAAATTCATACACTGTTTGCCGAGCAAAGCAAACAGTCGCTGATTTATTCGGCTGAGTTAGTTGAGAACGGACAATTTAATCAGGCGCTTAAACATTTTATGGCAAACAATGGTAAGGGGTTAAATATTACCGTGCCGTTTAAAGAAGACGCATGGGCATGTACCACCCAGCGCAGCGCACGCGCACAACGCGCTGGCGCGGTGAACACTATAATTGTTAAAGCAAATGGTGAGTTATACGGTGACACCACAGACGGCATTGGACTGGTACGTGATCTGCTGCAAAACCTCAACATTAAAATAAAAAATAAAGATATTTTAATTGTTGGCGCGGGTGGTGCGGTTCGTGGTGTTATTGAAATAATACTGACACAGCAACCCGCATCACTATTAATAAGCAACCGTACAAAACAAAAAGCTGAACAACTGGCTAAAGATTTTTTTGACTTGGGAAATATAAAAGGTTGCGGGCTGGATGAAATAAATGGCTTGGCTTTTGATATTGTTATCAATGGTACATCAGCCAGTTTAAAAGGTGATTTACCCGCATTGCCTGATTCAATATTCAGAGATAATAGTTGCAGTTACGACATGATGTATGCCGCTCAGGCAACGCCTTTTATGCGGTGGTCGACAAACAACGGGGCAACTAAAGTGTTTGATGGTTTAGGCATGCTGGTTGAGCAGGCCGCAGAATCATTCTACCTGTGGCGTGATGTCCGCCCTGAAACAAAACCGGTGATTAAGCATATTCGTAACTTGTTGATAGAAGCCAGCTGATAAAAGTTGACTGATGCAAGACTGAGCCTGTTTTTATTCCTGGCAATAGCTTACACTGCGTGGTTATTTAATAATGATAAATGTCTTGCCGTTCCATCCTCTGATTGGTAAATACCCTTTCCATGTAGCACTACGGACAAAACCCGCGTACTCTAAACGGGGTATTCTTGAGTATGAAGAGGATGCAATTCATTTATAAAATTTTTGGATATATTTTTCCAGTTTATTCTGCTCTTTGACTTCATCGTGTGGAATCAGTAGATATTTCCATTGCTTACCACTATGATCTAATAGATATTCACTGGCATTTTCACACCAACGCACAGCCGCCGCAGATTTTGCTAATACTTTTTTATCTTCCATTTCATTTTTTGCCTTTGTTTCAACCATTAAAATAGAATCTTCCATTTCTACAACAAAATCAGGCACATATTCTGGATGCTCTATACCGTCTTTATAGTAAAGCTGAAACTGTCCCTTTGCCGGTTTAAACCACTTGATAGCATCACGTTCTACAATAACAGCGAAACGTCTTTCAGTATCTGAATCAAATTTCTGTAATGGGTACAGGCATTTTGAAAACCCACCAAACAACATCTGCTTTATTTTGCTTTTGTCCGTTACTGTATCCCTGTAGTTATGAACTGACTGCCGCCCGGTCGCTGCTGTATAGGCGCAAGGTTTCAATGGTGTGAATCCGCCATGTACTTCTACCTCATACTCTGAAACTTCTTCCCAAAAATGTCCAATCATCTGTGCATGTATGGCCCGAGCAATGAGCTTGCGATTCGAATCTAATGCATTCACAACTTCGTCTTCAGAGCTTAAATAGCTTGCAAAATGGTAACTACTCAGCG
>CAZYCY010000347.1:0-2933 GCA_964646145.1 uncultured Thiotrichaceae bacterium | reverse complement strand
CGCACATTGTTTTGTTGCCATGCAACTTAATATCTTACACTCTAAATGCACTTTCAACTGTTTTTTTAAGGTTAATGAAACTTATTTGATATTGGCGAGGTCAGTTAACTGTGCTGAAACATCATAATTTAGTCGTTAATGAGGGTGGTTTATATGAAAAAAATAGTGGGTTTGTCTGTTTTAATAACATGGGCTATGGTCACACCTGTTCAAGCTCAGCTTGAAGGTCTTGATGCAGAACGATTTTATGTTGGCGCTGGTCTGACTTTTAATAGTTTGCCCGATGTGGGCAGTGCCCGTGGTTTGCAGTTGATAGGAGGTTATGAGTTTGAGTATAAAATTAATGATGATATTACCAGCGCGCTGGAAATAGGACTCATGGATACTGGTGATTTTGAGAGCATTAATAAACCAGGAAAAGCCGATGATGTGAGCGGCTTGTGGATTTCTACGCTGCAATCTGTTCCACTATCAAGTAAAACAGATATGCTGGCACGTCTGGGTTATGATTTTGGTGATGATGATGGCTTATTGCTGGGCATGGGCATGCAATATAAATTTGACACTAAAGTTGCCTTACGTATGGAATACATCGCTCGCGAACATATGACTAGTTTACAGGTAAATGTGCGGTTTAAATTTAGGTAATATGAGACCTCAGCATAAGTCAGGTGCAAAGAAAAATGAGATGGTTTTTTCAAGATTTTTGGCAAAATTGAGTGTAATAGTGTGCTATTGCGCGATATTTTGACAGAAATATTGGAAATAATTAGCCGTTTTAATTTGTGCTTGAGTTATGCTGAGGTCTCTATATATTAACCAGTCGGATGAAAAGGACACCACTTATTAAAGTGGCATCTCTAAAGACTATCTACAGTAAGGATGTTGTAATCAAACTTACATGGACGTATTTATAGCGTGTCTTTAATAAGCAACGTCCTTTTCATCCGCTTCAGTAGTACCTCTCACATTCAGGAATACCCCGATGCCAGTAGTCCTTCAACATGATAATGGCTTTTTAGGTGCCTGTTATATATTTATCACGCAACTCACGCCTTAATATTTTGCCAACATTGGTTTTCGGTAGTTCATCAGTAAACACGATTGATTTTGGAACTTTGTAATTGGTCAAGCCTTGGTGGCAGAAGTCTCTTAATGCTTCTTCGGTTAAAGATTTGTCTTTTTTAACCACCACTGCCATGACTACTTCGCCGCTGTGTTCATCGGGTTTGCCGATAACGCCGACTTCTGCAACGCCCGGATGGTCGGCAATGACCTCCTCTACTTCGCTGGGAAACACATTAAAACCTGATACCAGTATCATGTCTTTTTTGCGGTCTACAATTTTCACAAAGCCCACTTCATCCATAAAGCCAATGTCGCCGGTATGAAACCAGCCATCGTTACTTAATGAGTCGGAGGTTTCTTTAGGCAGTTGCCAGTAACCACGCATAACCTGTGGACCGCGAATGCAGATTTCACCTTGCTCACCAGCCGCTAGTTGATGCCAGTCATCATCCTGAATGGAAACTTCGGTTGAAGAAATTGGCAGACCTATTTTACCGTTAAAGTCTTTTAAGTCCATTGGGTTCATGCAGGCAGCGGGTGAGGTTTCTGTTAAACCGTAAGCTTCGATTAGCGTGGTGCCAGTCACCTCTTTCCAGCGTTCGGCAACACCACGTTGCACTGCCATGCCACCACCAAGTGCAAAAGAAAAATTAGACCAGTCAATAGTTTTGAAATCGGGATGATTTAATAAGCCATTAAATAAAGTGTTAACCCCGGTTAATACTTCAAATTTAGTTGCTTTCAGCTCTTTAACAAAACCATTAATATCACGCGGATTGGTTATTAGATAATTGCACCAGCCAAAACGCATGAAAGTTAAACAGTTCGCGGTTAATGAAAAAATATGATAAAGCGGCAGAGCAGTAATAATTGTGCCTTGTTTGTCGCCAATAAACTGTTCAACCCAGGCAGAGGCTTGCAACATATTACTAACCATGTTTCTATTGGTTAGTACCGCACCTTTAGAAACACCAGTGGTGCCACCGGTATATTGTAAAAAGGCAATGTCATCATGGCTAGTGGTAACGGTTTGAAAGCGATGCTGTGCGCCAAGTTTTAATGCAGTGTTAAAGTTTACAGCATTTTTAATGGTGAAATCCGGTACCATTTTTTTAACATACTTTACTACAGTGTTAATAATAAAGCCTTTTAGCGGAGATAACATGTCGCCCATTTTGGTGGTGATGACGTGCTCGATTTTGGTTTCATCAATGACAGCCTGTAAAACGTGTGCAAAGTTATCAACAATGATAATGGCCTTTGCGCCGGAATCTTTCAACTGGTGCTTTAATTCACGTGCGGTATACAAGGGGTTGGTGTTAACCACAACCAGTCCGGCACGAAGTATGGCAAAAATGGCAATAGGGTTTTGCAGTAGATTCGGCATCATTACCGCGACCCGGTCACCTTTTTCCAGACCGAGTTCATTTTTCAGGTAAGCAGCCAATTGTGCAGTATAAAAATCGACATCGTGGAAAGAGATGGTTTTACCAAAATTTGTATAGGCGGGTAAGTCGCTATATTTAGCTACGCTGGTATCAAAAACATCTGCTACCGAAGAATATTCATTAGGGTCAATTTCTTCAACTACGCCTGTCGGGTAACTTTTTAGCCAAGTTTTTTGCATGTTGCTACTCCATGATTTATAGTATTATACCTAAATCCTGCAAGTGATCGTGCATACAGAGTGCAAGATATTAGGTTATATTTCAATACCCGTAGCATAGCGCTATCGGCACAATATTTCACCTACATTGGCATATTTTTTAGACTTATTCTTCTTTTCAGCAGAGTGATAACTCAGGAATGTCAGTTATCATTGAATAACCAGATAAATAGCAACTTTAAAATTTGAGCGTCATCCT
>CAZYCY010000346.1:0-2937 GCA_964646145.1 uncultured Thiotrichaceae bacterium | reverse complement strand
GTCTATTTAATGTAAATGTCTGAAAACATTGTGAATAATAACTTAAATAATAAAAGCTCGTTAGCCGATCAGTTGCTACCTAATTTTTGCGAGGTGCGCAATATATTTATCGTAGTACTGTTTACCGAAATACTGGCGATTGTTTTTGCTATGGCATCGGCTTCCAGTGCCGCTCAATTCTGGGACTACCTGGCACTGTCATCCTTATTAATGTTATGGATCGCCCTATTAAACACCGCCGCTTTATGTTTGCTCCGCTCCTGGCTGAACAATCTCAAACAAAATTTTTGTCTGATCATCACATTTAGTTTAATGATGAGCATCAGCTTACTGGTCGCATTAATCGTCAGTAAAGTACATATATTCATTATTGTGTTTGACGATAATACTCTCGGCGCATTTTTTTTATTACAGGTAATGACGATCAGCGCGGTTATTTATTTTCTTTTGCTGCGCTACTTTTATATTCAACAACAATGGCGGCTTAACCTTGCGGCACAAAGCCGGGCTGAAATACAGGCCTTGCAGGCGCGCATTCGACCACATTTTCTTTTTAACAGCATGAATACCATTGCCAGCTTGATTGCTATTTCTCCTGAACTGGCTGAAAAAGCCATTGAAGACCTCTGTGACCTGTTTCGTGCCAGCCTGGCTGAAAAGAACAAACATCAACTACGAGATGAAATTGAACTAACAAAAAGTTATCTTGCAATTGAATCGCTGCGCCTTGGCAAGCGCTTACAAATAGCGTGGAGCATTGATGATAATGTACAAAACATTGAAGTACCATCACTATGCCTTCAACCGCTGGTCGAGAATGCGGTATATCATGGTATTGAACCTTTAGAAAAAGGTGGAAAAATAAAGATTTCTGCTCTACAAATAGATAACAAGCTACAGTTAACTGTCAGCAATCCGCTAGTATCGGCAACAGAAAGCAGCAAGAGACCATCTTTGATAGCAGAAAAAGGGAATCAGATGGCTCAGGACAATATCAAACAACGCCTGAAACTTGTCTATGGAAACGATGGCAGGTTCACCATAAATGCCCGCAAAAACAAATACACCGTTTCACTTTTAATTCCTTTGACCTAACCTCTTTGGTTTGATTTCTCTGGATTGTAAACATGAATATTTTAATAGTTGATGACGAACAGCTTGCCCGCCAACGTTTAAGAAAAATGTTATTGGCTAATTCTGCATGTCAAGTCATAGGTGAAGCCGAAACAGGTGAAGATGCGCTCAGAAAAACACAGCTCTCTCATCCGGATATAGTGCTTATGGATATACGCATGCCCGGCATGGATGGCCTTGAAGCGGCTCGTTATATTAATCGTATGGATAAACCTCCTGCCATTATATTCACCACCGCCTTCAGTGATCACGCTTTACAGGCATTTGAAACCCATGCCATCGATTATCTGTTAAAACCCATCAAACAAAGTCGATTAAATTCCGCACTGGAAGCTGCAAAACGCATGAATAAAGCTCAGCTAAGTCAGCTTCGTGATCAGGAAACGAACAATGTACGCAGTAAAATATGCATAAAAAGCAGAGGCTCTCTTGAACTTGTTGCCGTAGATGACGTTGTTTATTTCAAAGCCGAACTAAAATATGTCACTCTTCGTACCGTCGATCAGGAGTATTTATTAGAAGAATCATTAAAAGCACTGGAACAGGAATTCACTGCTCAATTTATTCGCATACACCGTAATGCATTAGTTGCAAAACATATGTTACATGGTCTTACAAAAAACTCTACTGGTCACATCTGTATTAACTTTAGTGAAATTGATGATTTGCTGGAGGTGAGCCGTCGATATTTATCTTTTATACGAAAAAAACTGAAAGCACCTTAAACACATCGCTATAGGGCACCTCTAAAAATAGAAATGTGATTTAGGGAATGCAAAAAATAGTGCATTTTTTACCCGAAAAGGAGGAGAATAGTAAACTATTTAACGATTATCCAGGAGTGAAAAACTGCTGTTTTATGCGCTTCCATCCTTTGCTTCGTAAACGCCACACCCGTGTGGCACTACTCATAAATCGTGCTTCTATTTTTAGAGGTGCCCTATATAATTGCTATCTTTTTCACCCGTCTTGTCAGTATTTAAACGTGGCACACAAATGAATCAGGCAACAAACAAATCAACATCTTTGCTGTTAAATAAAACCATTCTTATCACCCGGCCCAGTGGTCGGGAAAAACACCTATGCCAGATCATTAAACAAGCTGGTGGAAAAACTATTCACTATCCCGTTTTTATTATTAACCCACCGCCTGCTCAGAAGATTGAAGCATTTAAGCGTTTGTATGAACAGCTGCATGATTTTGATATGGCCATCTTTATCAGCCCTACCGCTGTAGAGCAAAGCCATCTTTACTTTCCTGTTTTACCCGTACATTTAACAATTGTTGCAATCGGAAGTAAAACCACACGCGCATTATTGCAACAAAACCTCCATGTTGATCTGGAAGCACCTGGACACAATACTGAATCCTTGTTGCAAATGGTGGCATTTCAAAAACCTGAAATACAGGCACAACGTATATTAATTTTTAGAGGCACAGGTGGCCGCGCTTTACTGGCTGATTCATTAAAACAACGAGGTGCTCAAATACAATATGTAGAAACTTATCAACGGCAGATACCACAGCACTCGCCCTTAACCAAACGGCAACTTAAAACACTTAACGCCATAACCATCAGCAGCAATGAAGGTCTGGATAATCTGATTACGTTAACGGATAATCCCGCATTGTTGCCTAACATACCGCTAGTTGTGCCGGGGCAACGCACAGCTACTTTAGCTCTACAATACGGTTTTAAAAACATCATTACTGCAAACAATGCCACCGATGAAGCGATTTTTACCACCTTAAACCGTTATTTCTCAGATGAATATAAACCCTAATACAATGCCTGTTATTAT
>CAZYCY010000345.1:0-2950 GCA_964646145.1 uncultured Thiotrichaceae bacterium | reverse complement strand
ACTTTCAGTCGTTGTTAAGAGCAACCTATGGACTTTCAGTCCATAGTGGTTGAGTGCGTTTATTTGCGTGCATTTGCGGAAAATAAAACTTTTTATCTGTGGATTGTTGTTTTTTAAATCAAGGTAACATAATAATGAAAGCAGTAGTGAAGTGGTTAGACAATATGTCCTTTGTTGGCGAATCGGAAAGCGGTCATGCCATAGTCATGGATGGACCGCCAGAAAGTGGTGGGCGCAATATGGGCGTAAGGCCGATGGAAATGGTATTGCTGGGTATGGGCGGTTGTACTGCATTTGATGTAGTGCTAATTTTGCAGCGTCAACGTCAATCAATAAGTGATTGCCATGTTGAGTTGTCAGCCGAACGCGCCAAAGATGTGCCGAAAGTGTTTACTAAAATTCATGTGCATTATGTGGTTAAAGGTAAAGACCTGGATGAAAAAAAAGTGGCTCGTGCGATAAAAATGACGGCTGAAAAGTATTGCTCCGTCTCCATCATGCTGGCACAAAGTGTTGCTGTGAGCCATGATTTTGAAATTATAGAAGAGTAATCACTCAGATTGCTTTAAAATTCGCCACAAATTGACGGGTTTTAGGGGCAATCTAAGCAGCTACCGGAAGAGTAAATGGAATACCTAAAATAGAAAAGCGCGGCGAAAGTAGGCTTGTTCAGTTAGATGTAATAAGCCGCGCCCGTCATCACTTTAGACATCGCCACCATTAAGGTTTTAACTGGCGCTGGCAATTCAGCCGCGCCCTGCTCAATTGCGGTGGAGGCATGTTTCTGTTCATCAATTTTCATCTGTTCTAAAATAGCGCGGCTTCTTAAATCGCCGCCGGGTAATTTGTTGAGATGCGATTCAAGGTGTTGAATAACCTGGTGTTCGGTTTCAGCCAAAAAACCTAAATTCCACTTGTCGCCAATGACACCGGCAAAAGCACCAATAGCAAAGGAGCCGCCATACCACAGTGGATTAAACAAACTGGTGTGGCCGCCAAGTTCATTGACGCGGTTTTTTGTCCAGACCAGGTGGTCATTTTCTTCCAGTGCGGCTTGACGTAGTTTTTCTTTGATTTTAGGGTTTTTGCAGGTAGTGGCCTGACCCTGATATAAAGCCTGTGCTGAGACCTCGCCACTGTGGTTTACTCGCATCAGACCGGTAATGTGCTTTCTGTCCACATCAGAGAATGTGGCATCGGAAATATTTTTTGCCGGGTACTCTCGGTGAGTAACCATGGGCTGACCAACCAGGGTGCGCAGTGCTGTGTCGGCACTGATGATTAACTGGTCAAAGGGGGTGTAATTACGCATTGCTCTATATTGCTGGTTTTGCGCCTTTGGTGCAATACTTAAAATCAATGAATAGTGGAGGGGGGGTATGTCCTATTTTAAATATCATGTATTTTTTTGTACCAATTCACGTGAATTCGATGAGCAGTGCTGTGAGCAGTGCAACGCCACCGAGATTCGAGCCTATGCCAAGTCCAGGATAAAGCAGATGGGTTTGTCCGGTGAGGGAAAAGTACGAATAAATACGGCAGGCTGTCTGGATCGCTGTGAACTTGGGCCGGTTTTAGTGGTCTATCCTGAAGAGACTTGGTACAGCTATCTTGATCGTGAGGATATCGATGAGATTATTGATAAACACTTGCTTGGTGGTGAAGTTGTTAAAAGGTTGTTGATTGAATAAAACCTGAATCCTGCAAGCATAAGCACATCCATATCGCATCTTGTTGATCCGTTAAGATACACTCTGAGCGCATTTCTACTTGCAGGATTTAGGTGAAAGGTTTCAAAAAAATTTACTATATTGAGAGTTTTAAAATAAAGGCAGTTTAGAAAAAGCACCTTGATATAAATATATTATAATATTCTTACATGCCTTTAAGAGTGGCATCAGATTTCCTCCATCCTCCCTTTGGTGGTGATTTTCAGCGCGGATTATTATCCGCGCTTTTTTTTGTATTTTTTTCGTTAGAAAAGACTATCAAAAAGACTTGTCGAGCAGACCAAATCCCTGTAGTATTTCGCCTCTTTGTCGGGGTCGGTGTTTGACTCCAGACTTACTCATAAATATGTAGTTATATAAAAAGCACCGGAATAGTGATGAAAACCATAAGCGCAAAAGCGGATGATGTAAAACGTGACTGGTTTCTGGTTGATGCTGATGGTAAAACATTGGGTCGATTAGCAACCGAAATTGCACGTCGTCTACGCGGTAAACATAAAACAATTTACACCCCACATGTTGATACTGGTGATTATATTGTTGTAATCAATGCTGAGAAAGTACGTGTCAGCGGCAATAAAGCCAAAAATAAAATGTATTATCGCCACTCAGGTTATATGGGTGGGCTCAAGCAAACGAATTTCAGCGACATGATCGAGCGTTCCCCCGAACGTGTGATTGAAATCGCAGTAAAAGGCATGTTGCCAAAAAATCCATTAGGTCGTGAAATGTATCGTAAGCTGAAAGTATATGCAGGTTCACAGCATCAGCATGCGGCACAACAGCCGCAACCCTTAGAAATTAACTAAGCGAACACACTAAGCGAAATTAATTAACCAGATAACAGAGAATAAGGCAACCATGGCAGAACAATATTATGCAACCGGTCGACGCAAAACATCCAGTGCGCGAGTTTATTTAAGCGTAGGCGCAGGTGATATCAACGTTAACGGAAAGCCCCTGGACGTCTTTTTTGGTCGTAAAACAGCGCAGATGATCGTGCGCCAACCATTAGAACTGGTTGCTATGAAAGATAGTGTTAATGTAAAAGTCACTGTAAGCGGTGGCGGTATATCCGGTCAAGCGGGTGCCATTCGCCATGGCATTACGCGCGCGCTAATTTCCTACGATGAAACCCTGCGTGGCCCATTGCGTAAAGCCGGGTTTGTGACCCGTGATGCACGTGAAGTCGAACGTAAAAAAGTGGGTCTACGCAAAGC
>CAZYCY010000344.1:0-3005 GCA_964646145.1 uncultured Thiotrichaceae bacterium | reverse complement strand
TAATTAGTTTGTTGAAAACCTTGTTCTTATTATGCGGAAGGGTAGCGACTACTGTTTCAACTATCCGGTCGTTGCTGTTGTTAACATCGGCAACACTGATGAGTAAATTCTGGCTGTCGCTTAACCATTCTTTTAGTAGACGAAATTCTACGTCATAGCCTTTTCTGGTATCTTTCCATATTGCACTCAAACCATATTCCGGCACACCAGTACGTGGTTTTATCCAGTTTTCATGCATCTCATAAACACTGACATTGCCTGGCGCTTCGGTGAGTAACAAATATTTTTTTGTCTCTCCATTAGTGTCTATTAGCTCAATGCGAACCTGGTCACTGCTATCAAGCCTTGCATAGCCAGGGTGGCGATAGACTACATTAGGGTCGTTGATACTGAGAAATCCATACAGGTAGTTATCGTACTCCGCCATTAATAAATTAAAAGAAAGTTTTGGTATAGAGTCTATAGATTTTTCAACAACATGGCTTTTGGCATTGAATACTTTACTTTTTTGATAAGGATTCATTCCAGTCACTGCTGTAGCCATCAATATTCAGTTTATGAGTAAGTGGATAGACGTAGAGCAAGTTTTTTTCAATGAGATTGTCGCCTGGTATCGTTGAAGTGCCGAACAAGTCTGAGCGATTATGAAGGACGGTTGCAATGGCTCTGGCAGCAAGTAATTGCGCATTGCTCTGACCTTGAACTAGAAATTCCTTCATTTCATCCATGTAGCGGTAACCCAGCCAGGGCAGTGCCAATAGAAATATTGAGCTAAATGCAATAATTTTAGTGCCTAATGATGTTTTCCTTTTCAATTTATTGCTTGTTCTCAACATATCCAGCAATAGCCAAAGCCATATTTACTTTTTATGCAGACAAAGTTTGCATCGACTTGCTTAAATTTTTTCCTTATGTGAAGAATGTGAGTGTTAATAGTGTTGTCTTCAACTACGCCTTGTTTTGTGGCATTCACCAAACCTTCCATGCTCACCCCATCAGGTGTTTTCAATAAGGCGTGTAAAATATCATATTCAGACGGGGTTAAGTCAATAGCTTGATTTTTCCATTGTACTGCCATACTTAGGTGGTTAAGGGTAACGTCACCAATACGGAGTGTGTTGTCTGAATTGCTGGATGTTGTGTTTCTTATTTGAAATAGTGAACGCACTCTTGTAATTAGATACTCAAGTGATACTGGTTTGGTTTGATAGTCCCATGCGCCTAATTGAAGTCCATATATCTGATCGAGTTCGTCACCTCTGCTAGTTAAAAAGATAACTGGAAATTGTGCGTTTTTATCTTTAAGAAATCGGCATACTTCAAAGCCACCGCCCACTTCTTCACCTAGAATGATGTCAAGAATGGCAAGATCAGGCATGGATTTTTCAAAGCCATCTGTCGCTGATTTTTTGTCAGCGTACTCGATAACATCGTAGTTGGCATTGCGTAGCGCTTCGGCATAGTGCTGCCGCTGGCTGTCATCATCTTCGACTATGGCAATAACTTCTTTCATGAACTAAATCTACCTTAATTCGTTGACATTGTAGAGTGATTTTTTTATATCTCCATTATTTCTCCACTTTCTCTCCATGCATTCCCAAAGATTGTAGTGTCACTGATTGATTTAATAAAACCTGAAATAAAGCGCATCCATCATATTGTGAGATGCAGGTTTTTTACTTAGGAGATAACCATGAAAAAGAAAATTGTTTCAATTGCAATAGCTACTGTATTAGCCGTTAGTTCAACGCATGTTATAGCAGAAAGCTACAACGTTGATGGCGCTAAAAATGAATTAAATTATACCGCCATTGGTATCGGTGCCGTCAGTGGTGGCTTAATACTAGGACCTGTTGGCTTACTTGTTGGCGGGGTCATTGGTAGCTTTTATCACCTGTCTGATGCAAAAGATCAAACCATGAACACGGAGCTGATTACTGAGTTTGATTCAGCTGCTCTTGTTGAAAAGCTGGATGATCTTCAACTAGAAGATTTGATGCTTGCTTCATCAAGTAATGTTATAGCGTTTGTTGATCAAGAGGTGTCAGTAGAATCTCTGAAGGAGCCCAAGCGGATAAAAGAAATTATCGCCCGTGATCTAAGTATCAATGTTTATTTCAAACCCGGCAGTGTGAGCACTGAGAAATTTTATTATCAGCAGTTTGTAATGATATCTAATCTGCTTCATGAAATGCCTGAGATGGAATTAAATCTTGATGGTTATTCTGACAGGCAGGGGAATGTATCGGATAACCTTAAACTATCTGCTGAACGTGTGCAATACGTTCGTGACTATTTTGTTAAAAATGGCATTGATGAGAGCCGTATCAATATTTATGCCCATGGTGAAAAAAACTTCTTGTCAACACCGGGCGAACTGGATTCCTATATGTTTGATCGTAGCGTTGTGGTGAGTTTTAAAACACCAGTTGAGCAACAACAAAACACTGTCGTGGTGGTAAATGAAGTGACTTTACAATAAGTGGTTTCCCGGCTCATATAATATCTAAATCCTGCAAGTGATCGCACACATATAACGCAAGCTTTTGCTTCGTATAGCACAAAAAATTCTCGGTCATCACAATAAGGATGACGCTCAAATTTTAAAGTTGCTCTACGAATTAATACCTTGCACTCTGTATGCGCGATCACTTGCAGGACTTAGTTAATAGTTTATGGGCTGGGCTTTTTCTGACAGAATTTTTTCAACAGGAATTTATTATGAATGTGACAAAGCATGAAATGGCAGGGCAGCAGCAACACGTTATCCCACCCTTAATTATTGACTGGTTGCGTCAGTTTGGCTTTCGCATAACGGGCATGAATGGTACAACAGTGATTTATTTTGATAGAGAAAGTCGGCGTATGTTGCGTTCTGAAGTTGGGCGCATTGCTGTTAGACGTCTTAGCGATATGATGGATGCCTATTTGGTGATGTCAGACGAAAGGATTATCGCAGTCGGTCATCGTTTTAAACGTTTGTAATATCGTTAAGGCGCTATGAT
>CAZYCY010000343.1:0-3008 GCA_964646145.1 uncultured Thiotrichaceae bacterium | reverse complement strand
TCTTGTAGATTCAGTGCATTGGACGCTCGCAGTAGGTTCAACTGATTTTTTTAGGTTTAACCTTACGAATGGAAAATAAAGACAGCTAAATCCTGTAAGTAGTCAAAAGCATGGATAACTGCTCAGATTACCTGAATCCATCAGAATACAAAGCTAATGAACATTGGTCCGTACACATTTAACACACCGATCATGCTGGCGCCAATGGCCGGTGTTACCGACCGCGTGTTCCGTGATATATGTTATCTGCTAGGTGCAGATTTATGTATCTCCGAAATGGTGACCGCCGAAAAACACCTGTGGCACTCTCGAAAAACTCAGTTACGGTTGAATCATAAAGGCGAGAAAGGCATACGCAGTGTACAAATTGCCGGAACTGACCCAATAAAACTGGCAGCAGCAGCACAATTTAATGCCGCTCATGGCGCACAAATAATTGACATCAATATGGGTTGTCCGGCAAAAAAAGTCTGCAACGTACAAGCAGGCTCTGCTTTGCTGAAAAACGAACCTTTGGTTGCTAAAATTATTTCTTGCGTAGTCAATGCTGTTGATATTCCGGTCACCTTAAAAATTCGCACCGGTTGGGATAAAAGCAACCGCAACGCAGTTACTATCGCTAAAATTGCTGAACAAAATGGCATACAAGCCCTGTCTGTGCATGGCAGAACACGTGCCGATGCCTATAAAGGTGAAGCAGAGTACGAAACCATCGCTGCCGTTAAATCGGCCGTGGCTATCCCGATAATTGCTAATGGCGACATTACCGATCCGAAAAAAGCCAAAGCAGTACTTGAAGCAACTAACGCAGACGGGCTGATGATTGGTCGCGCAGCTCAGGGCAACCCATGGATATTTAAACAAATAAAACATTATCTAACGAATAACACACTGCTTTCGCCTCCGGATAACCAGGAAACTTGTCGGTTATTAATAACTCACCTGCAACACTTATATGATTTTTATGGTGAGGAGTCTGGTATTCGCATAGCACGTAAGCACATTGGCTGGTATCTCAATAAACTGCATACAGAAACAGACTATAAGAAAGAACGGGAGCTTGCTGAATTCTTTAAAAAACGCATAAACCAGGCTAATGAAACCAGCAGCCAGCTTGGGCTCGTAACCGATTTCTTTAACGTACGACAACAACCCCTGGCGGCATAAGCAACATGAGCGAACAAAATTCTAAAAATAAAGGACTAGCAGATGCAGAAATTAGCACGAACACTGCACCAGCAGCAGAAATTTCACAGCTAAGCCATGCAGTTAAACACGCCATACGCCGTTATCTCTACGAGCTTGATGGCACCCAACCTGGCAATATGTATGAGCTGGTACTAAGACAAATAGAACAGCCGTTATTAGAAGCCATTCTAGAGCATACCAAAGGCAACCAGTCACGAGCAGCCGAGCTGCTAGGCTTAAACCGAGGCACTTTGCGTAAAAAACTGCGCAATTACAAGCTGCAAAAATAATTACAGGGCAGCTCTAAAAACCTGGTTTTTAGAAGTGCCCATAATTCACTCAAATTCCATAGCTCGAAAAATGGTGCTGGCGTTTAACCTGGCGAGTTCAGCGAAAGTATCGAGATGGGAATAGGCGGATTGATCGATCTGACCAATGTCTTCAAGGCCACTGCCATCTTCAATGAGTGCAGCTATTTGTTCACGCATAAACATAAGATAACCTTTGGTATATTTGGTGACTACCTGCATGGCTGTTGGTACACCATGTCCTGGAACAACAATTTCAGCGCCCAGTGCTTCGAATTTATTCCAGGTTTCAATCCAGGCTGCTGTGTCTGTGTACTCAAACACTGGCAGCATTCTTTGATGAAAAGCAATGTCCCCGGCTATGACAACTTTTTGCTTTGGCAACCAGACAGAAACATCCCCCGGGCTATGGGCTGGTCCAAAGTGTATTAGCTCAATGCGCTTACCGCCCATTTCGATTATCTTTTTATCTGCAAAGGTTTCATCAGGAAAAACCAACCGCGTACCCATCCCTTTATCCCGTGCACGCGTCATGACTCTGTGCAGAATTTGCTCGCCATGTTTTTTTAATTCTGCCACCGCATCTTTGTGCGCGATGATGTGAGCGCCCTGCTCCTTCCAATACGCTGAACCCATCGCTGCATGTCCCTGACCATTTTCCAGCACCACGTAACGCACTGGCTGACTGGTCAGTTTTTTAATTTCTTCATGCAGTGAGCGAGCCAGCAGGTAATTATCACTGGCATTGACCACCAGCACACCTTCTTTTGTAATAATAAATGACAGATTATTGTTATGACCTGAATTTTCGTAACTACCGGGTTCAGTGGCGCCAATGGCAGACCAAACACCTTCTGCCACTTCAATTGGCTTACTGAACAACATAGAATCTAAGGCGAGATCGAGCGCTTCAACAGGCAAGGCATTGTCGCGCCAGACAAAAAAACCATCCGCATAATTTTTAACCTGGGTATAACCCATTTTCATCAGCGTGTCAGCGGCTAGCGGGCTGCGTTGATTAATACCACAATAGACAACGATGGGCGTGTCTTTGTCCGGCACCAGATCATTAATACGAAATTCCAGCCAGCCACGGTTTAGATTATAGCTTCGAGGTGCATCGATCTTGCCTCCTAACAACAAAATTTCAGACGCCGTACGCACATCAATCATCACTGTTTGCGGTTGCTTCTGCAGTTGCTCTTCAAGCTTCAGCGTGTTGATGTTATGAATCCGTTGCTTCACCTGTTCGAGTAGTACCTCGCTAAAAGCCCTGGTTTCGGCATGGATTGCAGGTGACAAACAGAAAGCACAAAGCAATACGCTGAGGTGTACATAGCGCTTTTTGTTAAAGATAATAGATTGAGTCATGGGGCAGCCTTTCCAGATATCTCTGATTAAGTAGATCATAAGGTTTAGGTAACGCAACATCCTGCTGTGCGTTACGTGGTCGATCAAATTGTGACCAGACCTCGCTAAAGAGTACCTGAATATTGATATTATTGACAATTT
>CAZYCY010000342.1:0-3032 GCA_964646145.1 uncultured Thiotrichaceae bacterium | reverse complement strand
AAATAAAAATTATTTTTCATGATCGGGTTAATAATTAAAGGCATCTTATTTGCTCAGAGTTTAATTCCTCACCCCCCCCCCCTCCTGGAGCGCATGAAGTCTTGCAATGCGAAGCGCGCAAGATGTCAATACCCTGTCCGCTTGCAGCGAGGATTTTTATTGGATCAAAAGGCAAGCTTCCTATAGAATGGTGCGCCTTTTGTGTTCATTGTAAAACGTGACCCAGTAGGAAAAAGAAAAGGTATTTTTTTGTACAAATTCGTACAGCAACCTAAGCAGAAGATATTCGTGTCAATAAATATCAACCATATACGTAATTTTTCAATCATTGCCCACATTGATCACGGTAAGTCAACGCTGGCTGATCGTTTGATTCAAGCCTGTGAGGGATTAACCGAGCGTGAAATGGATGCTCAGGTTCTGGATTCGATGGATATCGAGCGTGAACGTGGTATTACTATTAAAGCACAGAGCGTTACCTTGAATTATAAGGCTGATAATGGCGAAATTTATCAACTGAACTTTATTGATACGCCGGGTCACGTGGATTTTTCCTACGAAGTTTCCCGCTCACTGGCAGCCTGTGAAGGCGCGTTGCTTATTGTTGATGCCTCGCAAGGTGTTGAAGCGCAAAGTGTTGCCAATTGTTATACCGCTATCGAGCAGGGTCTTGAGGTGATTCCGGTATTGAACAAAATTGATTTGCCGGCAGCCGACCCGGAGCGCGTCTGTGATGAAATTGAAGAAGTCATCGGCATTGATGCCAGCAATGCATTGCGTGTCAGTGCTAAGACCGGTGAAGGTGTGCACGAATTGCTGGAGCAAATCGTGGCAGAAATCTCACCACCTGCGGGTAGCCTGGATGCGCCCTTGCAGGCATTGGTTATCGACTCATGGTTTGATTCCTATGTTGGCGTTATTGTTTTGGTACGTGTTAAGCAGGGCGTAATAACACCGCGCCGAAAAATGACCGTGATGTCAACACAAAGAAGTTATCTGGTCGATAAGGTTGGTGTGTTTACCCCGAAACGCGAAAATCGTGAAAGTTTATCTGCCGGTCAGGTGGGCTTTATTATTGCCAGCCTGAAACAAATTGATGCCGCAAAGGTGGGTGATACGATCACCATGGCAGATAACCCGGCAGACCAGGTACTTGAAGGCTTTAAGGAAATTCAGCCCCGCGTTTTTGCCGGCATGTTTCCTGTTAGCTCTGATGACTACAATGACTTTCGTGATTCACTGGATAAATTAACCTTGAACGATGCTTCATTGCAGTATGAGCCGGAAAATTCCTCTGCACTGGGGCTGGGTTTTCGTATTGGTTTTCTCGGTATGTTGCACATGGAAATCATCCAGGAACGTCTGGAACGCGAATACGATTTAAACCTCATTACCACTGCGCCAACCGTGGTTTATGAAATTTTAAACAGCAAAGGTGAGGTCTTTGAAATTCACAATCCAGCTGATTTGCCGGAAGTGAATCTTATTGAAGAGTTGCGTGAACCCATTATCAAAACCAATATTCTGGTGCCGCAGGAATACGTCGGCAATGTCATTACGCTTTGTATCGAGAAACGTGGCGTACAATTGAATATGCAGTACATGGGTAAACAGGTCTCTCTGGTTTATGAAATGCCATTAAGCGAAGTGGTGCTGGATTTTTTTGACCGACTAAAATCGGTCAGCCGTGGTTATGCATCATTTGATTACGAGTTTGATCGTTTTCAGGATGCCGATTTGGTAAAAGTTGATATCCTGATAAACAACGAACGTGTTGATGCTTTATCAATTATTGCACACCGCGATACAAGCATGCGTCGAGGGCGTGATGTGGTTGATAAAATGCGTGAACTTATTCCGCGACAAATGTTTGATATTGCTATCCAGGCGGCAATAGGTCGTAATGTCATTGCCCGCAGCACGGTTAAGGCATTGCGTAAAAATGTTACCGCAAAATGCTATGGTGGTGATGTGTCGAGAAAGCGTAAATTGCTGGAGAAGCAGAAAAAGGGCAAAAAACGCATGAAACAGTTTGGCAAAGTCGAAATACCTCAGGAAGCGTTTCTGGCGGTATTAAAAGTTGAACATTAGCACCTAAATCCTGCAAGCATAAGCACGTTCAGAGTGTATCTTATTTACCTTACGAATCAATAAGATACACTCTGAATGCACTTCTACTTGTAGGGTTTAGGTAACAATAATTATTAATAGTGTAAAAACAATGATATTTGATTTTTCTTTTTATTTATTTGTTGCGGTGGTTTTTACCGGAACGGTCTGGTTGATTGATAAGTGGTTTTTTGCGAAAAAACGTAATGAACCTGAATATAATGAGACAGTACAACCATCAACACAAGCTCATCAGGATGATGAAGTTAGTCGGAAGGTTAAAGAGCCGATCATTGTTGAATACTCAAAATCATTTTTCCCGGTTTTGCTTATTGTTTTTTTACTACGAGGCTTTGTCGTTGAACCGTTTAGAATCCCATCGGGTTCGATGCTGCCATCGTTGTATATAGGTGATTTTATTCTGGTTAGTAAGTTTTCCTATGGGGTGAGAATACCGGTACTTAATAAAATGGTTATGGAGTTTTCACCACCAGAAAGGGGAGATGTTATCGTTTTTCGTTACCCAGAAGACCCTAATCTTGATTATATAAAGCGAGTTGTAGGTTTACCAGGTGATCACATCGGATATTTCAACAAAGTTTTGTACATTAATGGCAAACCAGCAGAAAGGGACTTTATTGGCAAATATAAAGGTCCTGGACAAGCATCAGCCAATGAATATTTAGAAAAATTACCAGATGCTGAGCATGCAATCTTACTCATGCCAGCCAGACCGAATATCTTGCAGGGTGAATATATAGTACCTGAGGGTATGTATTTTGTAATGGGTGATAACCGTGATAACAGTAACGACAGTCGCGTCTGGGGACCTGTACCCAGAGAAAATATATTAGGCAAGGCCTTTATGATCTGGATGCATTTTAGCGATGATTGGCATCTTGATCGTATAGGTACTATGATCA
>CAZYCY010000341.1:0-3056 GCA_964646145.1 uncultured Thiotrichaceae bacterium | reverse complement strand
ATAAATTGCTCATGTCCTGAATTCGAATGATAAGTCCATAATACTAACCCACCAGCTTTAGCTGGTAGTTGTTGAGTTTTTAATCTTTATGAGTGCTTTGCCTAAGTGTGATGCGATAGAGATTTAATGCGCTGTACTTACTAAGGAGAAGGCTGATTAGTATGACTAAAATCCGTGTGGTCACTTGCTAAAAACAATGCAAGAAACATAAAAAAACGCGGCATAAAGCTAAATTTAGCTATTTTTGTCCACTGTAGCTCCATACTGGTCCGGCGATTTCTGCCCAACGGTTTACGATAGTACAGAATAACCTGGCAGTCTGCCTGGCATCGTATAAAGCGGAGTGAGCCTCATTACTGTCCCAATCCAGTCCGGCAGCCTGTGCAGCGCGTGATAATACCGTTTGTCCGTAAGCAAGCCCTGCCAGGCTCACGGTATCAAAGGTACTGAACGGGTGAAATGGGTTACGTGCGATTTTATTTCGTTGAGCGGCAGAAAATATAAAGTTTCGATCCAAAATGGTATTGTGACCGATCATAATTGCACGTTTGCACTTATGTTGTTTCATTTCTTTTTGAATAAAACGAAATAATTCACGAACCCCTGTTTCTTCATCTTTGGCGATAGCAACACGAAAAGGGTGATGCGGGTCAATACCATTTACTTCCAATGAGGCAGGGTCAAGGTTGGCTCCTGCAAATGGCTTGATATGGCACTGGTATTCATTATTGGTTGCCATTTTTCCGTTTTCATCAATTTTTAAAGTAACCGCGCCTATTTCAAGCAAGGCATCTTTTTTATCATCAAAGCCACCTGTTTCAACATCAACTACCACAGGATAAAAGCCACGGAAACGGCGGCACATTATTTTAAATTCGTTATCACTCATATTTTTTAATTTTGATCTCTGTTTTTGGGTTTGTTCCTGCAAGTTTCCAGCTGCTTGTTTGCATAGCTAAAAAACATCAGCGCGTCATCACCAGGTGCATGGGCGCATGCCTGCTTCTCTTCAATTGAGAAATCACCTCTAATCAAGTTCTTCCCAACGCGCATAACAGTGAGATAAACTTGCTTCAACTTCAACTAGTTGCTGTTGAACTTTCTGAACTTCATCTTTTCCCTGCTGGTAAAATTCATTACCCGCCATTTTATTTTGCAGCGCCGCAACCTGCTGCTCAAACTTTTCTATCTGTGCTGGCAGGGAATCCAGTTCTCGTTGATCTTTATAGCTGAGTTTTTTAACATTATTCTGCTTCGTATTTACAGACACATGCTGAGTTGCTGACTTTTTTATTGCTATCGCCGCTTTTGCTTCGTTGCTTCTGCTTTGAGCTTTTTCTGTGGCGTAGTTAAGCCAGTCGTCATAACCGCCAACGTACTCGTTGACCTTCGCATCTCCCTCAAAAACCAGGGTGCTGGTGACCACATTATTAACAAACTCTCTATCATGGCTCACCACCAGCACGGTGCCTTTGTATTCCATCACCAACTCTTCAAGCAATTCTAAAGTCTCAATATCGAGATCATTAGTCGGCTCGTCAAGCACCAGAATATTTGACGGTTTGGAAAACAGTTTGGCGAGTAACAGCCTATTGCGCTCACCACCGGACAACATGCTTACCGGCGAACGGGCACGTTCCGGGGCAAATAGAAAATCCTGCAAATAACCGATGACATGCTTTCTATTGCCATTAATTTCAACAAACTCTCTGCCTTGCGACAGATTATCAATGACACTGGCGTTATCATCCAGTTGCGCGCGAAACTGGTCGAAGTAGGCTATTTCAAGTTTTGTTCCGATTTTAATACTACCTGCAGTGGGTTTAAGATCGCCCAGCAACAACCGCAACAAGGTTGTCTTGCCCGCACCATTGGGACCAATAATGCCTATTTTGTCTCCACGTAGAATGGTGGTCGTTAGCTCATTGATTAACGGTTTGCCATCATAATCAAAACAGACGTTTTCCGCTTCTGTCACCAGTTTGCCAGAGCGCTCTGCTGATGCCACCTGCATACTAACTTTGCCGACCTGATTGCGCCGCGCACTGCGCTCACTGCGCATTTTTTCCAATGCCCGCACCCTGCCCTCATTTCGGGTACGGCGGGCTTTGATGCCCTGTCTTATCCACACTTCTTCCTGCGCCAGCTTTTTATCAAAGTGTGCATTGGAGACCTCTTCCGCATGTAAAGCTTCTGCCTTGCGACGCAGATAGGTATCATAATTGCCGGGATAACTGGTCAGACCACCGCGATCAAGCTCAATGATGCGGGTGGATAATTTGCGCATGAAAGAGCGATCATGGGTAATGAACATCAGCGCGCCTTTATGATTGAGCAACTGTTCTTCCAGCCATAATATGGCGTTGAGATCGAGATGGTTGGTGGGCTCGTCCAGTAGCAGAATATCAGGCTTAATGACCAGCGCTTTCGCCAACAATACCCGGCGTTTCATGCCACCGGAAAGCGAGACATAATCAGCATCACTGTCTAATACCATACGACTGAGTACTTCTTCAACCTGTTGATTTAACTGCCAGGCGTTATGGATATCCACCTGATCCTGCGCGCGTTGCAGTTGCGTTGCTGTCTGATCATTCTGATTTTCTGTAAAATCATGCAATGCATGGTGGTAATCCTGCAAATATTTTGCATTTTCACCCAGACCCATAGCAACCACATCAAAAATACTGCCACTTAAATCACCTCGCGGCTCCTGATCTAACACTGCAATTTTTAAACTTTGTTTACGTTCAAGGTCACCACTGTCGGCTTTAACCTCGCCTGAGATCACTTTCAACAAGGTCGATTTTCCGGTGCCATTGCGACCCAACAAACAAAGACGCTCACCAGCATCAATGGATAAACTGATATTTTCTAAAATGGCAGGACCGCCAAAACTCACCTGAATATTTCGTAAACGTATTAAAGACATGAGGGGAATTTTACATCAAAGTGCAGGAGGTGGAGAAAAAACTTGAATAAGCAGCAATCTTTTCGTTAATCCATTAGCCTACTTCAAGCTTAAAAAACCAATCGAATCGTAGCAAGAATGGCTA
>CAZYCY010000340.1:0-3060 GCA_964646145.1 uncultured Thiotrichaceae bacterium | reverse complement strand
CCTGAAAAATCAACAACCTGCATCCTTACTGAGATAATACGCTGAGTAGTTACACATAAAGTTTGTTAAATTCCAGACTAATCGAGTATCCCACATACTTTCGTGAAAATCTCGGGCAAATGTATTGCACTTGTATCATTCGGAGTTACCATGACCGTGCCTCAGCAAAATAGGGTATCAATGCGAGCTGATCCGCTTCAATCAACATAAGGTCCATACTGTCGTATCGGTTCACCATGAGGCTTTCCAATTACAAGCATGACCCGCGCCTGAGTCTCTGCGCTAATTTGTAACGCCATGCCACCGGTAAAATAGGCAGCTTTAGCCATGCCGATAGATTGATCCGCAATATTGATTTTGCCTTTAATCACATAAATCAGCCCGACAAAACTTGTCGTAATTTGAGTTTGATAACAACCACCTGCGGGCATACAGATATGCTCATAGCGTACCGGTGTGTGCAGTTGCAACGGTGAGCCTTCACCAACAATGACGCGTATTTCCGTCTCACCCTGATGCCGTACAGGTATCCTCCTTGCCGCCACATCCTGGTATGCTGGATCCAGTCCTTTCAAGCTTTGTGGCAGGTTTATCCATAGTTGAATGCCACTGCTTTTTCCCTGTGGCATTTCAGAATGTTCAATACCTCGCCCCGCAGTGAATCGCTGTGCACCACCAATGCCTACCGTGGAATCATTTCCCAGGTTATCCTTATGCTTCATGCCACCTTCAAACATGTAAGTGATGGCTTCAAAACCCCGGTGCGGATGTGTTGGGAATCCTGTGTTTGGCTGAAGTGAAAAATGATCAAATAAAACAAAGGGATCAAAGTTCATTGGTCCGCTGCGCAATGGAAACAGACGCTGGACTTCTGCGCCATCACCTTCCATGGTATGCATTGCACTTTGTATATGTAGTTTGTCTGTGTTTTGCTTCATGACGCTGCTCTGAGGTTTTAAAGAAAACCCTGTTGTGGTCCAAGCGGGACAATACCTGTGGGGTTTAAATCTGCTCGTCCGAAACGATTATTTGCCTCGTTTATCAAGACTTAAAGCGCCCGCACCATTAACTACTAGCAATAGCAAACCACCGGCTATAGCCAGGTTTTTCGTAAACAGAATCATTTGCATCTGGTCTGCAAAGTTTGTGTGAAAAATGATTGCTGCCACAATGCAAAATGCCGCAAGTGCATAAGCCGCCCAGCGTGTCTGCCAGCCAATAAACAATGTCACACCAGCAGTAATTTGAAGCGCAATCACCAGAGGTAACAGCATATCGGACACCCCCATTGCCTCCATGTATGCTGTCGTTCCGGAATAGCCAATAATTTTGTTGATGCCAGAAAGAATAAAGATATGTGCCAGCAGGATGCGACCAGCCAGTGTGATGTATTTATCCATGTTTGTTTGCCCTCATTAGTTTTAGTGTTTAGGGCATATCTATTTATTCGTGAATATGAATCTTGAGCCCAAAATATGCCATATTTTCGTTGCAAATCTTCGCAATAGCTCACTATTACGTGCGATTCACGCCTCAATCTGACATATTTTGAATTTCAATCTTCACATCCAGAATAAATAGATATGCCCTTATATTATTAATCCAAATATATTGATTTAAAAGCGGAAAATTAGGGTTAAATATATCGAAAAATTTGATATATTAATGCTATGACATTCCCACGAACCACATTGGAACAATGGCGCAGTCTGCAAGCTGTGGTTGAGCAGGGAGGTTACGTCCAGGCCGCTGAAGTACTGCACCGCAGCCAGTCGGCTGTCAGTTATAACGTGCAGCGGCTTCAGCAGAACCTCGGCATTGCCCTGCTAGAAATTCAGGGACGACGTGCCGTTCTGACTAAGGACGGCAAAACCCTGCTCAGGCATGCAAATCGATTATTGTCGCAAGCAAAGGCACTGGAAGTGACAGCGCAACAACTGGGTGCTGGCTGGGAGGCTGAAATAAACCTGGTTGTCGATGCTGCATTTCCAACTGAGATACTGATGCGGGCTCTTGAATTATTTGCACCGCAGGATCGAGGCACCCGGGTGAACTTACAGGAGGTAGTCTTATCAGGTGGCAAAGAAGCTCTGCAATCCGGTGATGCGGACATCGTGATCAGCGATCAAAAGTCAAACCAATCTTTATCTGATGTATTGATTAGTATTGATTTTATTGCTGTTGCCCATCCACAGCACCCGTTACATTTGTTAAACCGCAGCTTACAACTAAGCGATCTGCAACGCGAAACACAAATTGTTATCCGCGACTCGGGGCAACAACATCCGCTTAATTCTGGTTGGCTTGGCGCTGATCACCGCTGGACGGTTTCAAGTCCAGATAGTGTGCTCAGTGTGCTCCAGCATGGTCTGGGCTATGCCTGGCTGCCTCAGCATTATATTGAACAAGCTATTTCTCATCAGCAACTAAAAATTCTCCCGCTGCAACAGGGTCAGTGTTATACGGGTAATTTGCACCTTTATTACGGCAAACCCGATAACCTCGGTCCGGCAACTTGCCTGCTGGCTCAATGCCTGCGAGATGCCGTTGTCATTTTTGATGCAGAATAGCTCTCCTGTGGCAATGAAAATCCGAAGTCACGCCATTCCCGGTTTCTTTATTGGGAATCAATATGAATTCTGGAAACATGCAGCACTTAATGCCCGTAAAAATCTTGAGCATTATAGACAATCTGTCAAAGGTCAGCGCGATCAAAATCAACGCCGTCATGAACAGCAGGTGCAATAATTGCAAGCTGAACAACGCCAGTTAAATTAAACCTTATCCATTAAACTTACAGAAATGACCCAGCTAAACAAAGACAATGTTCGCCTGACCGGACAGGTTAATTGTCGTCTGATAGCGAAAATATAAAACAACTTTCAGCGTCGAATACTACGTTGAAATCTCTGAAAAATTAGCTAAAAATCGCTGAAGGAAAGGTTGCGTCACTATCTACACGTCTCAATGATAAGCAGATATCAATCAACAAACAAATGCAAAAAATTTCGTAACTACTCAGCGTAATTTTGGAAAAGGACGCAGGTTATTGATTTTTAA
>CAZYCY010000339.1:0-3061 GCA_964646145.1 uncultured Thiotrichaceae bacterium | reverse complement strand
CAATAAATAATCATAAATATCTGACTTTTTTGGTGTTTTTTTGTAACGCTCTGGCGTATTTCCTGTCTTACTTTGGGTTACAGGGCGCCTCTAAAAATAGAAATGTGATTTAGGGAGTGCAGAAAACAGTGCATTTTTTACTCAAAAAGGAGGAGAATAGCAAGCTATTTGACGATATTTTAGGTGTGAAAACTGCTGTTTTATGCGTTTTCATCCTTTGGTTCGTAACTGCCACATCCGTGTGGCACTACTCATGAATCGTGCTTCTATTTTTAGAGATGCGCTATAGTAGTTAACAATTAACAGTCATTTAACAACAGCATGTATAACGAATATTTTGGATTCAAGGAGACCCCCTTCTCCATTGCCCCCGATCCGCATTATTTATATATGACCGCACAGCATCGTGAGGCCCTGGCTCACCTTGTCTACGGCTTAAATAGCGAAGGCGGCTGTATTTTATTAACTGGAGAAGTGGGTACTGGAAAAACCACCATTTGCCGACGTTTGCTAGAACAGATACCTGAGCAGGCAAATGTTGCTTTAGTACTCAATCCTAAAGTCAGTGAAATCGAACTATTAGCGACTATTTGCGATGAACTTAAAATCAGTTATCCCGAAACCAGTAACAGCGTTAAAACATACACCGACAGAATCTACGATTTTTTACTTAGCAGTAACCGTAACAATGAAAAAACCGTTTTAATTATTGACGAAGCACAAAATCTTAGCAGTACAGTTCTCGAGCAATTGCGCTTACTAACCAATTTAGAAACCAATCAACGCAAGCTACTGCAAATAATTATTTTGGGTCAGCCCGAATTACTGGATATTTTATCACAACCAGAAATGCGCCAATTAGCCCAGCGCATTACCGCACGCTTTCATTTGCAGCCTTTATCCAGACACGAGGTCAAAGCTTATGTTAGCCATCGCCTCGCAGTTGCCGGTCAAAATGTCCAATTATTTCCTGATAAAAGCATCAAACTTTTATACCGACTCAGTAATGGCATTCCACGCTTAATTAATATTATATGTGACCGTGCTTTACTAGGTGCCTACGTAGAAAACCAGTATATTGTGAACCCGGTGACGATAAAAAAAGCTGCCAAGGAAGTTTTTGGAGAACTCAAAAACGTTGAGCAACTCAAAAAAAATAAACAACGGTTATATCCGCTTATTGCTTTTGCAAACATTGCAGTTATTACTATAGCCATCATTTTTTACTTTAATACTACAAACAACAATGCTAATAACTTAAAATTAGAAGCATTCCCTGCAACCCAAGCTGAACCGCTATCACTAAACACAAAGGATAAAAACAAGCTCCAGAAAACATCAGATAATACTGAAATAATCACTGCATATTCATCACAACTGCCAGTAAAACAAAACAGCAGAACAAGTTCTACTAGTTCCTTACTGGCAAACAACAATATTGAACCCCTTGATGCAACTGAATCACCTGCAACCAGGACACACTCAGCAGCAATAAACACAGACACAAATATTGTTACAATCGATACGATTTTAAAGACTAGCAACAATAATCGGATATCTGCATATCAACAGCTATTTAGTGAATGGAGTCTACAGTACAATAAAGGAATTTCTGAAACAGCTTGCAAACAGGCAAAAACACAATCGTTAAGTTGCTTGTTTAAACGCGGAAACATAAACAGCCTTAAAGCACACAACCGTCCAGCTGTGCTCACACTAAGGAATACTCGCGGTGAAGCGCAATACATTACCATCACCACAATAGATAATGATGTTGCGACTATTTACGCAAACAACATTGCTTATTTAGTGAAACTTAACGATCTGGATAAACACTGGCATGGGCAGTTCGTTGTATTCTGGAAAAAACCTAATTATTACTTAACTGCTATATCACACGGAGATAGCGGTGCCATTGTAAATTGGATAAATACGCAACTGGAGGAGATAGATGACCAGTTGCCAGAGAGAATCATAAGTACTTTTGATGATTACCTCCTGGAAAGAGTCATTGCATTTCAGTCACAACATGGATTAACTGCAGATGGTATTGTCGGACCGATAACCATTATTCATTTAAACACGCAATCCGACATGAAGACACCATCACTCATAGCGTCTTCCTTACTACAGTAAATAACTACTCAAGTGAGTAGAAAACACAAAAGGTGACTGTTTTTCAAACAGTCAAAATATAATGTCATACATACTTGATGCTCTTAAAAAATCTGAACAGCAGCGAGAACACGGTAGCATACCCAGTGTGCAGACCGTACATTCTTCAAGCCTGTATTACCGTGATGAAAAAAAGACATACTGGCCATATGTACTCATTATTGCAGTAACACTAAACCTTATTGCAATCGTCTATTTTATTATTGATAAAAACAACACTTCTGATATTAATACTGTTTCTGTTGAACATACTATGGTTGCTGCTAGTGCTAAAAAAACTTTTCCCGTAGATAATACTCAAACACCATTGCCTGAAAAACATGAGGCATCTGAAAAAAAAATCAGCAACACAACAAACACTAATACTGAAAAACAGAAAGAAAAAACAGTCTTGCTTTCTACAACCGCAGCTATAATAAACACAAGCTCAAACAATAATAGTGAAGCATTATCTCTTACATATAAAGAAAAATCAGCAGTAATCAAACAACCAGAAAAAACACAAAAAGACATAATAAGTTTCTATGACTTATCTGACTCTATGCAGAAGAGATTGCCAGCCATTATTGTCACCGCACACATTTATTCAAGCAACCCTTTACAACGCAGCATGGTCATTAACAACAATGTTATGGAAGAAGGTGAATACCTGATCGACAACTTGATTCTGCATGAAATAACATCTGATGGCGCTATTTTTGATTATGCAGAAATACGTTTCTATTACAATGTGGTTTCTGGTTGGCAGTAAATATTTAAGGGCATCTCTAAAAATAGAAGTATGATTTAGGGAATGCAGAAAATAGCGCATTTTTTACCCAAAAAGGAGGAGAATGGTGAACTATTTAACGATATTTTAGGTGTGAAAACTGCTGTCTTATGCGTC
>CAZYCY010000338.1:0-3070 GCA_964646145.1 uncultured Thiotrichaceae bacterium | reverse complement strand
ATCGATATCTTGTAATTAAAATGTCCTGCTCCTACGTTGTTGAACTTTGCAATAAGGACTCAGGATTAAATAAGATGCGGAACTTAACGCCGAATTTTTGTTTCAGATTGGATGATCTCAAAAGGCGCATAGTTGCGCTACGCAACGATTTGAGATCATTCAAGCTGGAGCAAAAAGGCAAGTTAAGTTTCGTAAGTTATTTGATCCTGAGTCCTAACCCTGTTATTGCGTGCATTCCACTCCTTGAAGCAGAGCATTTTAATATCAATCGGTTCGACCCAGGCTTAATCAGAAGCCCCCTAAGTTAAGACAGGCTTTTTTGAGCCTATAAACATCAGTGAAAATCATTGCCTTCGTCTTACTGGTTTTACTTATCTGGCTGCAATATAAAATCTGGTTACAGGATGGCGGCTTACCGGAAGTGATGCAATTGCAACAGGAAATTGAGCAAGTAAAAACTGAGGTGCAAAAATTACAGGAACGTAACTTATCACTGCATGCTGAAGTAAAAGATCTAAAAAAAGGTTTGCGAGCTATTGAGGAACGTGCGCGTAGTGAAATGGGCATGATTAAACAAGGTGAGGTTTATTTTCAGGTGATTGAGTCTGAAGAAAAATAATTTTCCACAGGTGAACGCAGATAAAAATATTTTTTATTTTATATATCCGTGTTCATCTGTGTTCATCTGTGGATAACTATTTTACTTATTTGCGTTTATCAGCGAAAAACTTATGAATCATTCAATCTGGGCAATTGTACCCGCAGCCGGTATTGGCAAGCGTATGCAATCGAGCATGCCCAAGCAATACCTTTCCTTAAACCACCGTCCTGTTCTTGAGCATACAATAGATATCCTATTGAAAAATAAAAATATCAGCGGTTTGGTTATTGCCTTACGGCCGGATGATGGCTACTTTTCAGATATTAAAATAAATTCAAATAAACCTGTATTACAAGCGATTGGTGGTATGGAACGTGCTGATTCGGTGTTAAATGCGATAAATACATTATTTAATTTTAATCAATTTGATGCCGATTCTGATTGGGTAATGGTGCATGATGCCGTCCGTGCCTGTTTACAACAGCAGGATATCAATAAACTGATAAGTGAAGTGGCGGAGGATAAAAACGGCGGTTTACTGGCTTTGTCGGTGCGTGACACCATGAAAAGGCAGAACATCGACAGTTCAGTTGTCAGCGTTGCCAAAACTATTGAACGTGAAAACCTCTGGCACGCGCTGACACCACAGTATTTTCCTGCGGTCAGTCTGAAAAAAGCACTGGAACAGGCGCAACAGAATGCAAGCAAAATAACAGATGAATCTTCTGCAATGGAGCTTGCCGGTTTCACGCCCAGACTGGTGCAAGGTTTTGAGGATAATATTAAAATTACCCGACCTGATGATTTACGTCTGGCCAGTTTGTTTCTTCAGTCACAGAACAATGATACTGATGAGTCATAAAGATAGATACTAACTATGGACAATTGGCATGAGCGATAAAAGCAGCTATACGTTCCCATACCGAATAGGTCATGGTTATGATGTACACCGTTTTGGCAAGGGTGATTTTATTATTTTAGGAGGCATAAAAATTCCATATAATCATGGTTTTATTGCCCATTCCGATGGTGATGTATTAATTCATTCTTTATGTGATGCCTTATTAGGCAGTATTGCAGCGGGTGACATCGGGCAGCACTTTCCTGATACTGATGAGCAGTATAAAAACATAAATAGCAGTATTCTGCTGGAAAAAACAAATCAGTTATTAAAACAGCAGGCGTTTTTAATTGGCAATATAGATATAAGCATTGTGGCGCAAACACCAAAAATGTCACCGTATATTCAAGCCATGCGTCAGCATATTGCCAGTGTTTTAAACATCACACAAAGGCAAATCAATATCAAAGCAACCACCACTGAAAAGCTGGGTTTCGCCGGTAGGCAGGAAGGCATCGCTGTATACAGTGTTGTAATGGTATTCAGCGTCAGCAGTTGATTGATTAAAAATGTATCTTCATCTTTTGGTTTGTAAACAGCGCAGCCATGTGCAACGACAATAACTGTGTTTTTCATGAAAAACGTATTTTATTTTGTAAAAACTAGGAGCTTGTCCGAGAATAGAAATCGTAGCGAGGGGAAGCTGATTTGAGTCAGATTTTTTCATTATTTGAGGCGAATATAGGTATATTTAACGAAAATAATGGAAGAATCTGGCCAAACTCAGCTTTTCCGCTACGGTTTCCATTCTCGGACAAGCTCCTAGTGGATTTGTTTTCAATGAACACACCTGTCTGTTTCAGTACAGGTGTGTTATCGCATGGGTGTTCAGAAGTGGTTTTTTAGCTTCGTATTGCTCTGTATGCGGTTAAATAATTTCATTGGCAAGCGGGGTTATCATCAGCTAGATGTTGCGGTTATAGTTAATCTGTTACCTCTTACCAGTCCTTTAAAAAGAAATTGACAGCACTAGTAGTTTCTTCAACAATCGCTCTGAAAACGTGTCAAGCTGTTTTTTAATTAATTTTACGCTGAGTAGTTACGTTTGGTTTAAGTTATAAAACAGCATCAGGTTTTTTTATATAAAACCTAAATCCTGCAAGTGCTCGCACACATTATGGCGTAAGCTCTTGCTCCGTATAGCACAAAAAATTCTCGGTCATCACCACAAGGATAGCGCTTAAATTTTAAAGTCGCTCTACGAATCAATATCTTGTACTCTATATGCACGATCACTTGCAGGATTTAGGTAAATTTTTTTGGAAATAAAAACCAAGGCTAGTGCAGTGTATCTGGTAACTTCTCAATAAGTCGGGGCAGTCTATCATTTTGAGAGTAGTGCCACATGGATGTGGCGATTACGGACCAAAGGATGGACACGCCGTAAATACGTCCCTGTAGGCTTGGCGGTAGCATCCATGCTACCGACAGTCTCAAAATGATAGACTGCCCCGACTTATTGAGAAGTTACAGCCTTGCAGGGAAAACCACGTTTATAACAACTAACAACCATTATCACCGAAGGACACTGCATAATGACATCACCAAAAAAGAAAGTGACTAAAAAG
>CAZYCY010000337.1:0-3090 GCA_964646145.1 uncultured Thiotrichaceae bacterium | reverse complement strand
AGCCTTTTTATGTTTACATTTCAGCAATCAGTTAAGCCGTACCTTCTGCTTGCTCTGCTTTAATACGTTCGTAAATTTCTTCACGATGTACTGCAACTTCTTTTGGGGCATTGATGCCTATTCTTACTTGATTACCTTTTACACCAAGCACGGTTACAGTGACGTCATCACCAATCATTAGGGTTTCGCCTACGCGACGGGTTAATATCAACATTTCCTTTTCTCCATGTTGTATCAATTACAAAAAATAAGAGTGATGAACAGCGCGAGAGTTCAACATTCTTATTGCATGCCCTTTACTTTATACACAGAAGGACGCTGTGTTCTATTACGATGATGTTACAGATTTTTTAGATGTCCGTCACTATCTAAACCAAATGCTTCATGCAACGAACGCACACCCAACTCAAGATATTTCTCATCAACCACAACTGAGATCTTGATTTCAGATGTGGAAATCATACGTATGTTAATGTTTTCTTTCGCCAAAGTATCAAACATGGTGTTTGCAATGCCAGCATGTGAACGCATGCCAACGCCAACCAATGAGATTTTTACGATAGCATTATCACCTTTAACTTTTTTTGCACCTAAATCGTGCGCTACGGCTTGTAACAATGCATGTGCGCTTTCATATTCATTACGATGCACGGTAAAAGTAAAATCGGTACAGCCATCTTCCGATATATTCTGCACGATCATATCGATTTCGATGTTGGCTTTTGTCACCGGGCCTAATATTTTTGAAGCCACGCCCGGTTGGTCGGGTACGCCATTAATGGTTAGCTGTGCTTCATCGCGATTAAACGCAATACCTGAAATTAACGCCTGTTCCACGTTATTCTCCTCCAGTGCTATGAGTGTACCCTCGCCTTCTTCAAACGATGACAGTACACGTAATGGGACATTGTATTTACCTGCAAATTCTACGGCGCGGATTTGCAGAACTTTTGAGCCTAAACTGGCCATTTCCAACATTTCTTCAAAGGTTATATGATCCAATTTTCTAGCTTTTGGCTCAACCCGTGGATCGGTGGTATAAACACCGTCTACATCGGTATAAATCTGACACTCATCGGCATTTAATGCGGCGGCGATGGCAACTGCGGTGGTATCCGAACCACCACGCCCCAAAGTGGTAATATTACCGTTTTCATCAACACCCTGAAACCCTGCCACTACAACGACACGGTCAGCAGCCAGATCGGCTTTCATTTTTTCACTCTGAATTTCTTTAATACGCGCTTTGCCATGCACATCATCCGTTACCATACGAATTTGTGCACCGGTGTATGAGCGGGCATCACAGCCACGATCAAGCAGTGCCATCGTTAACAGGGCAATAGTAACTTGTTCGCCAGTGGAAATAATGACATCCATTTCACGCACATGCGGTTTAGCACTCATCTCTTTTGCTAGTGCAATCAAACGGTTGGTTTCACCACTCATGGCTGAGACCGCGACAACAACTTTATCGCCACTTTTCGCACGTGCTGCGACTTTATCGGCGACATTGCCAATTTTTTCGATAGATCCTACTGACGTACCGCCGTATTTTTGTACAATTAGAGACATAAATTTAAAGTAAAGGTTTTATTAAACCCGATAATATAGAGCAAAGCGCTAAGTATATAAGTTATGATTAATTCTGGCAAATACTTGAAACAATGGTTTAGAAGAAAGAAAAAAGTTTTAGTCCGTAAGTTGAGCACTTGCCCTGAGTAACGTCACGCGAATGTGCCATTGACAAAAATATGAACGGGAAGGCAAAAACTCTCAAACCATTGGGCATCTCTATTTATTCTGGAGGTGAAGATTGAGATTCAAAATAGGTCAGATTAAGGCGCCCGATATTATCAACATGGGCACGTGAGTGGGCTATTGCGAAGATTTGCAACGAAAATATGGCATATTTTGGACTCAAGATTCATGCTCACGTAAAGTAACACATGGATGTGTTGGTTACGAACCAAAGGACGAAGTTAATAGAGGTGCCCTATTGTTAAAATTACATATCATCAAATCCAGCAAGTTTGTACAGCCTTTTCGCTTCCTCCGGATTTTTCGCTACACCGTTACCGTCTCGATACATCATTGCCAGCGTTGTCAACGAGCCGACCAGTCCCTGTTCACCGGCTTTGCTAAACCATTTCACGGCTTGTTCTGCATTTTTTTCTACGCACTCACCTTCCATATACATAAAGCCCAAACCATGCTGCGCTACCGGATGCCCCTGCTCAGCCGCCGCACGCATAAATTCAACTGCTTTTGCTTCATTGGCGACCACACCTAAGCCATTCTGGTACATAATGGCGCAGCGGTGTTGTGATTCAGCGTCACCCGCTTCTGCCAACGGGGCTAAAAATTGCAGTGACTGCTTGAAGTTTTTCGCTTCAAAAGCCGCAATGCCACTGGAAAAGCTGGCATCAATGTCACTAATGTCAATGGCTTCATTATTACTGCTTGTTGATTTTTCGCTCATATCAGCATCTCGCAAATAAAACAATGAGTTTATCATGGTTTCTATTTAGGCCATCTCTATTTATTCTGGAGGTGAAGATTGAGATTCAAAATAGGTCAGATTAAGGCGCCCGATATTATCAACATGGGCACGTGAGTGGGCTATTGCGAAGATTTGCAACGAAAATATGGCATATTTTGGACTCAAGATTCATCTTCACGAAAAGTGACACACGGATGTGTCGTTTACGCACCTAAGGATGGAATTAATAGAGATGCCCTTTAGTCTACAGGGTTGTTTGTTGCTGCGCAGAGATCAGTAAAATCCAACTTTTATTTACGCACCCCTCTAAAGAGATACTCACTGCACATTCCAATATCAACACACACTATGTATAATACGCGCCCATTAAACAAAACTGTTATATATGTTTTTTAAAAGCTAACGTTGTCACCACAAGGGTTTCAACAAGGCTTAAATTTAGGGCATCTCTATTTATTCTGGAGGTGAAGATTGAGATTCAAAATAGGTCAGATTAAGGCGCACGTTATTATCAACATAGGTACGTGAGTGAGCTATTGCGAAGATTTTCAACGAAAATATGGCATATTTTGGACTCAAGATTCATC
>CAZYCY010000336.1:0-3096 GCA_964646145.1 uncultured Thiotrichaceae bacterium | reverse complement strand
CAAATGCGCCCCACATCAGGCATCTTCAGGCACTGAACTATCGCTACCTGTTAGGCGCTAAACAGAAAGATCACACGTTTCTGGCAAAAAATACGAAACTTGTTTCAAAGTTTTTTAATTCCGCATTGGGAAGCCATGTATCTGGGTATAGCCAATGACCTTAAGCCGACGACTATTCTGACATAGCGGTCCTTACAATACGTCGTAATCAACTGACCATGACTGAATGGTTCGAGGTGAGGTTTTTCAGGGTAGAGCCAGGCCGAGCAATAAAACAAGCAATGACTGCTACAGCTTTCTGCCCCCTGAAGATTTTATGATTTGAATAATGGCTCAATTCAGTGTTCAAAATTATTTTGGCGGGAGCGGCTGCTTGAGTGCGGAGAATATATACAGGCTGCAGATTTTGCTATAAAATGGATGGATTATGCAGGCGCAATGATGGTAAGTTCCTTGGGTAAATTACTTGAAGCGGTAAATTTTGCACGTCAGGTTGAGCTTAATCAAACAATCGAGGGCGTCTATCCGGTATCAAAACTTACTCGCCTAAACAAGGGCTTATTGAGTAATGAAGATTTTGTTACGGCAACGCTTAAATTTGGGCACTGTGCTGGCTTTGCCTGTTTAAAAGGAAGTGTGTCTGCAACTCTGACGATGGAGTGTCAACGATGTCTGAAACCAATGCAGACAGAGATAACGGGTAGATTTAAATTCGCGCTGGTTGATAGTGAATATGAATTTCAATTATTGCCAGAAGAGCTTGAACCATACTTGATTGAAGGTGAAGAACAGTCAATTATCGAGTTAATTGAGGATGAACTGTTACTAAGTTTACCGATGGTGATGGTGCATGAATCAGCCTGTTCCAATTATATGAACAAGCAGAACAGTAAGATAAAAGTGGCAATGAAGGTCGAAAAAGAAGCTTCGCATCCGTTTGCAGCTTTAAAAACCTTAAAAGATAATAAAGTTAATTAATTTGTAACTACTCAGCGTATTATTCAGGTAAGGGCGCAGGTTATTGATTTTTCAGGCATCTGCAACATGGATGTTGCAGTAGAGCGCCAGGTAAGCAAACATGGGGACGTATTTACAGCGTCCTGAAAAATCAATAACCTGCGTTCTTTTCTAACATTACGCTGAGTAGTGACATTAATTTTTTATTTAGTGCAAAATAAATTTTGCAAAAAAACAGTAACTATTCAGCAAGTAGTCAACATAGCTGGGTAGTTACGAAAATCGTTCAGGAGATTTCCGTGGCAGTTCAAAAGAGTAGAAAATCACGTTCAAAACGTGGCATGCGCCGTTCACATGATGCAATTGGTGGCGCGACATTATCCGTTGATCCTACTTCAGGTGAAACTCACTATCGTCATCATATTACAGCTGATGGTTATTACAAAGGTCGTAAAGTCGTCAATACTGGCGATGCATTTGAAGAATAACTTTGCTCATTACAGCATACTGGCAGCAAGCACCGCAGTGTTCATTTCTTAATGAGCGCTGCGGTGCTTAAAATTATATGGTGACCATAGCTTTAGATGCTATGGGTGGTGACTTTGGTCCTGAAGTTGTCATTCCTGCAGCCGCTCATGTAGTAAAAAAATTCACAGATATTCACATAATTCTTGTCGGTGATGAGAAGTGCCTGCAATCTTCTGCTAAAGATAAGGGCATTGATCTTGATAAACATTATGAAATACAACATGCGTCTCAGGTTGTTGAGATGCATGACGATCCGCGCCATGCCGTGCGTAAAAAGAAAGACTCTTCGATGCGCATTGCCATTAATATGGTTAAGGATGGTCGTGCGCAGGCCATTGTTAGCGCCGGCAATACCGGCGCCTTGATGGCGACGGCAAAATTTGCCTTAAAAACCATACCTGGCATAGACCGTCCTGCAATCTGTACAACTATTCCATCATATGGCGGCCACACTCATATGCTTGATCTGGGCGCCAACGTTGACAGTAGTGCGCAGCAGTTGCTGCAATTTGCCGTTATGGGTTCGGTGCTTGCAGAAGCCGTAGATAATACACATAAACCTAAAGTTGGCTTGCTGAATATTGGTTCTGAGGATGGTAAAGGAAATGCGCAGGTAAAAGAGGCGAATGTTTTTTTAAAAGACGGTCCTTTTAATTATATCGGCTATGTTGAAGGTGATGACATTTATAGTGATAAAGTTGATGTTGTTGTGTGTGACGGTTTTGTCGGGAATATCTCATTAAAAACCATGGAAGGTGTGGCAAAAATGATTGCCACCATGATGCGTGAAGAATTTAAAAAATCACCATTATCCATGCTTGCCGGGTTAATCGCCATGCCAGTTTTGAACAGGTTTAAAAAGCGCGTTGATCCACGTATGTATAACGGTGCGTCTATGCTGGGATTAACCGGCATTGTGATTAAAAGCCATGGTAGTGCTGATGTGTTAAGTTATGCCAATGCCATAGAGGTCGCATTACTGGAAGTCAAAAAGTCTGTGCCTGAACATATTCGTCAGCGTATGGCACCATTGTTGCTTCAACGTGACACAGAGCAGATAGTATTAAATAATAATGAACTTGATAACGGTGAGTCTTTGATTTAATTGTGGCTATTTTAAGCGGAATACCGGTGCTTAACTGTTGCTCAACTGAAGCCACATTGGATTTCTACAAACAAATGCTTCAGTTTGTGGAGGTAAACAAACGTCAGTCAAAGGGTGTTGTGCATTGGGTGCACCTTATGCATGGCGATGTAACAGTCATGTTGCAAAGAGTTGGGCAGTGTATAGAAAAGCAAGCAGCGTCAGGTGTGCAATCAGAATCGGCATTAGAGCGGCTCCCGCAATCCAGAATATCACTTTATTTTTTTTCAAATAACATTAAAGGGTTGCACCATTTCATTTCAGTTAATTATACAAATGTATCAGACCTGTATTTTACAGATTATAGAATGCAGGAGTTTAGTTTGTTGGATCCCGAAGGCAATACGGTTATAGTGGGGCAGGCAGTAAATAAGTAAAATTGACTGTCTGCACTTCTGTGAAATGTCCTGGTTAGGAGCTTGTCCGAGAATAGAAATCGTAGCGAAAATCACAGAGAAGCCATAAGG
>CAZYCY010000335.1:0-3107 GCA_964646145.1 uncultured Thiotrichaceae bacterium | reverse complement strand
CGACTTATTGAGAAGTTACATTTTTTTATTTAAAGAATTGTGTGAATAGTGTTGTCTGCACAGGTAGTAACCGGTTAATAATGACCCTTTGTTTGATTCTAAATATGATGCATAATTAAAGTGCATTATAGATCTTTGTGCTGTGTATACTCTTCGCACTCAAAAATCCCCCGTTTAGGGTGCGTAGATTTTCGACAGTAGTGGGTGCGGGGGGTGCACCGTTAACGAGCCAAAGGATGGAACGGCAAGGCGCAATTATTATTAAATATTCTCGCAGTGAGTGTGCTTTTGCAAGACCTGGCAACGCAGCCACTCCATCCCTTGGTCGGTAAACGCCACATATATGTGGCACTACTGATAAAAAGATGCGGGCTATAAACGGGGGGTTGAGTACGAAGAGTATAGGGCACCTCTATTACAAAGTGTTTTTTAATTGCTGGCAGTTTTGCCGGAGCATATCGCGTGACGACAGCTTGTTTACAGGCAGATGATTTGAAGGCAGTGGTTGTAAAAAAACTGGATGTAGCACTGGATGTAATTATCCATAAAACTGTTGATTCGACTAATAGCTGGTGTTTGCGGCAAAGCAAGTTAGGTAAAGTGTTGCCCTTTGTCTGTTTTGCGGAGCAGCAAACCTCGGGCAGAGGGCGACGTGGAAAGCAATGGTTTATGTCAGAGAGCAGCAACGTTGCAATGAGTCTCACCTGGTCTTTTGTTCTATCGCGGCAGCCAATAAACTTATTACCATTATCCATTGCATTGGCGATTGTTGAAACGCTTGAGAGTATGGGTATAAATCAAGTGCAGATTAAGTGGCCGAATGATGTTTATGTTCAGGGAAAAAAAATTGCTGGTATTCTTATTGAAACACAGGCCGTTACATACCAGCAGGTCAGTAATTGCATCACTGATGAAAAATCCATTAATGGCAAGCTCAGTAATGATAAACACTGGGCGGTGGTGATTGGTGTGGGATTGAATTATCAGATGCTATTGCAGGATCAAATAAAGGCAGATGAACCACTGGTACTAACCGATATTTGCCAACAGTTTGAATCACAAAAGCTAACAGTAAAACCGACACGAAACAGTGTTGCCTCTACATTGCTGTGCAATGTTATTACTGTATGCCAGAATTTTAGCCAGATGTCGGGTGAAAGCCTGGGCAAGTTCCGCGCCTCATATGATTATTGTAAAGACAAAGAAATCACAATAATTCTGGGCAATGGTGAAGTGCTAACAGGTGTTGCACAAGGTGTAACTGATGATGCAGAATTGCTTGTGCTGGTAGCGGGTGAGCTATGCGTTTTTAATAGCGCAGAGATTAGCGTACGAGTTGATATGTCCAGGGATGGACGGTATGTCGCAAAGAGCCAGGAAGGCGGTGCGACTAAAGTGAGTGCGCAATGATATTAACTGTGGATATCGGTAATAGCAGAATCAAATGGGCTTTATGGCGAGCAGATGAAATTGTAGAGCGAGGAGTTGCAGCGCACGCAGCAGGTAACAATGCGGATATATTTGATGAAGTGTTTTTAGAGGTGGATAAGCCAGCACAGGTATTTGCAATTTGTGTTGCCGGAGATAAATTATCTCATGGTTTGCAGAAATGGAGTAAACAGCATTGGCAGTGTCAGGTTGAGTTTCTAAAAACAGAGAAGCAATTTAAAAATATAATCAATGCTTACCAAAATCCTGGGCAGCACGGTGCCGACCGATGGGCTGGTGTTGTTGCCAGCCATCTTTATTGCCCAGGTTTTTCAGTTTGTGTTATTAATGCCGGAACTGCCACCACTTTTGATTTAATTAATAAAGATGGACGGCATTTGGGCGGTTATATACTGCCCTCATACGTGACTATGCATAAGGCATTGCTGGTGGACACAGCTAATGTAAAATCTATTTTTGACAGACAGTTTTTTGGGCAGCTAAATGAATCTAATGTGCCGGATAACACAGATGATGCTGTAAATATAGGTCTGCATAAATTACTGCAGGCAGGTGTCCGAGAAATCTGCCAGTTTGCGAAGCAAAAAGTGGAGCCCCCGATGCAAATAATTGTTAGTGGTGGTTTTGCCAAAATTATCCTGTCCTATACAGATATGCCGTGTATGATTCATCAGCCGGATTTAGTCATGCAGGGCTTGTATGAAATCATGAAACAACGGATGTTTAACAGCGAGTAATTGATATGCGTTGGTTGTTTTTAATTATACTTTCATTAAATTTGGCTTACCTGGGGTGGCAAACAACCCAGCCAGTTGTGTCCTCGTATGAAAATCTGCAGCCACTAAAAAATGTTCAAGCTATTGTTTTATTAAGTGAGCTTTTGTTAAAAGAGTCAGATCAGCAGATGCCTGATGTGACTGATGAACAAGCAACACTATTGCGCGATTTTGATGTGAGTAAGCAGCAACAGGAGCCAGCTTACCCCCAGGCGAAAGACGAAATGCAGCATTTGCAAAAAATAGAAGAAAGAAAACAGCCTGCGTTAACATCAGATGAAAAACAGTGGCACAAAGATGTGGCGATTACGAACCAAGGGACGGAGCAGGTTGTGGCTGAGATTGAACCACTAAAAATGCCATATGAGTTACCGGAAGAGCTGCTTCAAAAAGAGCGATGTTTTACATTGGGTTATTTTCGTGATCTGGAGAAGTTAAGAGATCTGGCTCGAGAAATTAAACCTTATGTGGTAAGCGTTGATTTTCGTGACACCGAAGAGCGCGAGTTATCTTTGCACTGGGTATATATTCAGCCGAAAAAAAATCGTAAAGAAGCGATTGCAACAGGTAAGCGTCTGAAAGCAAAAAAAATAAATGATTTTTACGTGATTCGAGAAGGCAAAAACACACATGGGGTTTCTCTGGGTTATTTCAGAAGTAAAAGCAGTGCTTATGGGCTGGCAGAAAAAGCTAAAAACCTTGGCTTTGACGTAACTGTTGAGCCAATATATAGAGACTATACAGGGCATTGGCTGGATTATCAGCTCGCTAGTGGCGCAGATATTCCTGAGTTAGTTTTAGATAAATATTTACAGTCTACAGAAGTAGACAAAATTAGTCATTTAAGTCGAGAATGTGGTGACTAATTTTAAAACCCTGGCT
>CAZYCY010000334.1:0-3112 GCA_964646145.1 uncultured Thiotrichaceae bacterium | reverse complement strand
TGAAAAATCAATAACCTGCGTCCTTTTCTAAAATTACGCTGAGTAGTTACAAAAAGTTAAGATAAGACTTGAGCTAATGGACTTAAACCGTATAATTCACGCTCTCGAACTACCAGTAAGCTTATTTAAGTGTCTTTATACCGATTACTCCAACAACGTTTATCTAAATTAGCAAATTCAGACATTTTCGATGCTTTATCCGCATCGAAAATCGGTCTTGAAAAAGAAAGTTTACGGGTATGTCCTGAAGGTGGTATTTCACATGTGCCACATCCCTCTGCCTGGGGCTCTGCATTAACACATCCGCAAATTACTACAGATTTTTCCGAAGCCCTGACTGAACTGGTGACACCTCCTTGTGGATCAGTCAGCGAGGTAATCCAATCGCTGGATGATATCCAGACTTTTGTTTATCGTCGCCTGGACAACGAAATTCTCTGGGCAACCAGTATGCCCTGCGTGGTTGCGGGTGAAACTGATATTCCACTGGCATTATATGGTTCATCAAATGCGGCGCAAATGAAAACAGCTTATCGCCGTGGTCTGGGTTTACGATATGGTCGAGCGATGCAGGTGATTGCTGGCGTGCATTTTAATTATTCTTTTTCAGACTCGTTCTGGATACACCATCATCAGCTATTGAGCCCTGGCGATAATGACCAGAGCGGTAATTTGCAGAATTATGTCTCCGATCAATATATGGGGCTGATTCGAAATTTACTGCGTTATGGCTGGCTGGTGCCGTATTTATTTGGCGCTTCACCTGCAGTCTGTAAATCGTTTTTAAACGGCAAACGCACTATCTTGCAGTCGTTCAATGACAATACTTATTACCAAACTTATGCAACTTCTTTACGCCTGGGTGATATTGGCTACCAGAACAATAAAGAAGAATTAGCGGGCATAAAAGCTTGTTACGATTCACTGGATGCTTATGTCAACAGCATGCAATGCGCAATCAGTACGCCATTTAAAGGCTATGAAGAAATAGGCATCAAAATAAATGGTGAATATCAGCAGTTAAATAGCAATATTCTGCAAATAGAAAATGAGTATTACAGCACCGTTAGACCAAAACAGATTTTGCATGGCAATGAAAAACCTTCAGTAGCATTAAACAAACGGGGTATCGCTTATGTTGAGCTGCGCTCACTGGACGTGAATGCCTTTGACCCGCATGGGATAAACTCGGAACAGTTGTATTTTCTCGAAGTATTCATGCTATTTTGTTTATTGCAATCTAGTCCGGTTTTAAGTAAAAGCGAAATTACCGCAATTGATGAAAATTTATTACTGGTTGCCCATCAGGGACGTGAGCCAGGTCTGGATTTACAGCGCGTGAGTTTGCAGCCACCCAGACCACAGCATACGGAATCACCGATCAGTTTCAAGCAAAGCATTGAAAGAATCAGTCTGCAGGACTGGGCAGGCGAATTGTGCCATCAAATGACTGCTGTAGCGAGATTGCTTGACCAGGCAAATCACTGCGAGAATTATTTTTCCAGCGTGAAATCACAGATTGCCAGTGTTTTTGATCCTGATTTAACGCCTTCTGCCAGAATGCTGGCAGAAATGGAAGAACACAAGGAGGGATTCTTTCACCATGCGCAACGTATGTCTAAGTACCATAATCAGTATTATAAAAACCAAACTTTGCCTGAGTATAAAATCAAGTTTTTTGAAAACATGGCGAACCAATCACTAGCGCAACAATCGAAAATCGAAAGTGAAGACAAAATCAGTTTCGACGAATACTTAAAAGATTATTTTAATGGGACACACATATGACTAAAATAAGCGCATGATTAAATCCATACTTGAATTTATTGATGAAATACCAATACTAATCCTGGTGGCTGTCACTATATTAATGGCGCTGTTGCCATTTGTACCTGAGCCTCATCTGGTAGAAAAAACGCGCATGTTAATGCATGGCGAATTAACCAGACCCATAGATATATTTGATCTATTCTGGCACAGTTTTCTTTTTATAGTATTGGCTATTCGATTGGTGCGCTACAAAAAATCAAAAAAATAAATAAAAAGAATACGCTAAGCAGTTACGTATAATGCTCTCAACTTATGGACATCCCTATCTTTATGCCCTAATCCCCACATAGAAACACGAATTCCATGTGGGGATTAGCGTTATTTGCGAATATAAAACATATGCGATAAAGTCTAATAATATATGCAAACCGAATGTCCACATTGCGATACAAAATTCAGAGTCACTGAATCACAACTTCTAGCTGCAGAGGGCATAGTGCGCTGCGGTATTTGTAACGAAATTTTTAATGCCATTGAAATAGCCACTGATGAAAAACCTCATGCATCACTCAGCGAAAATAAAACCGCAGCTAGCGATAAACCAGACAAAGACAGTTTTGACTTTTTTAACGAGGAAAACAATCAATCACTGCCGCACGTAGTACCCGATCAATTCCGCGATGCCTATTCACCAACAACATCTTCACTGACCTCATCTGTGCTGTGGAGCATAGGCGTAATATTTTTAACAGCAACATTAATAATTCAATACGCCTGGTTTAACCATGAGCAATTAAGTAAAACACCTCAATTTCAGACCGCTTTTGTAAAATTATGTCAACACATCAATTGTGACAACATTTCCATTCGAGACCCAGAAAATATCGAACTCATCACGCGTAATATTTTCTCACACCCAACTGAAAGTGATGCATTAATGGTTGAAGTCACCCTGAAAAACAATGCACTGTTTGCACAACCTTACCCTGTTATGCAAATTAACTTCTCAGATATTCGTGGCAACACCATAGTCGCCAGGCGCTTCTGGCCCAACGAATATCTTGACAGCGAGTCACCCAATTTATTGCCTGCCAATAGCAAAACCAGCATTAGCCTGGAAATACAGGACCCCGGCAAACAGGCAATGACCTATGAATTCACTTTTTTATAAGCAGAGAGATTTTTTACCAACAAAAAAATAACCTGCGTCCTTACCTCATAATAATGCTGAGTTAAATGCAGAGGCATGCAAACTCAACAACCACCAGCTAAAGCTGGTGGCTTAGTATTATGGACTAAAGTCCGGATACGGGTCATAGACCCGTTTATTCATCCGCCTTAG
>CAZYCY010000333.1:0-3115 GCA_964646145.1 uncultured Thiotrichaceae bacterium | reverse complement strand
CCTTAAAAATCAATAACCTGCGTCCTTTTCCAAAATTACGCTGAGTAGTTACAAAAGAACAAACATTGGACCTGGGATTACAAACATCCAAAAACGGGGCAGCAGCTAGGAAAAAGACATCTGGTCAACAACTTTTGCACCAATGCACGGGGTAATGAAGGCATGTGTGCACAGTGTCATGCGGGTTATGGTTGGGGTGATGACACTTTTGACTTTAATAATGAAGAGAATATTGACTGTCTGGTGTGTCATGAATCCACCGGTAAGTATTATAAATTACCAACAACGGAAGGTAGCGAAGCTTGCTCTATCATGTTTGAGGATAAGCCGCCGATTGACTGGGTCAAGACTGCACAAAGTGTACAAACGCCGGGGCGCAATAACTGTGGCAAATGCCATTTTTATGGGGGTGGCGGGGATAATGTCAAACACGGTGACTTATCTTCTGCGCTATTCAATCCTGATAAAAAACTGGATGTTCATATGGATGCACAGGGGCTAAATTTTAGCTGCGTCACTTGTCATGTGGGTGAAGGTCATGAGTGGGCAGGCAGTCGTTACGAAATGAATGTTGGTGATGATAGCAAAAAAACCAAACCAGGCATGCCTCGCGAGGAGGCTAGCTGTGAAAGTTGTCACTCAGCCACACCGTATTCTATTACCACTATTATCCTAAAAAAATCAGTTGAACCTACTGCGGATGTCTAATGCGCTGAATCTTAACGACTTTCCAGAATATATTGAACTCACCGTATGGGTGATACGCTTTCCTCCAATATAACCTGTAAAGTCGTTAATCTTCAGCACCTTAGTCATCCTCGCTACGATTCAACTGATTTTTCTAGGATTATAGGTAATAAGTTAAACAGCCATACAAAAAAAAGTGGCTTGTGAAACCTGCCATATTCCTGAATTTGCACGTGGTGGTGTCGCTACAAAAGTAGAATGGGATTGGCGCACCATGGGTAAACTGGAAAATGGTGAAGGTTTTAAGCTCAAAGAATATACCTAGGACTGCCTATTACCCACAAATCACGCTGGAGACATAACAATGCAACTTGTTGATTTATTTAGACACAGAGATCACAGAGAGTATAAAAACTGGGTAAATATCTTTAGTTATGACAGTTAATATTAATTTTCTTCTCTGTGTACTCTGTGTTCTCTGTGTCGAATCAAACACTTAGTTATCCTGTATGTTTTTCTGTAGCACTATTTGTGGGTAATGGGCAGTCCTAGGGTGATGGTCATAAGCGTGCTACCTACAAGTCCATAAAAGGTGACTTTAAATACGATAAAAATGTGCCACCTATGTATGCCTGGCTTGATGGCACCATGAATTACACCACAATTGATACTGTATTTGATACAAGTAAAGGTCGTATTGACATCAATAGTTTTTCAGGCTCATACGATGATCCCGAGTCGCGTATCTTTCCTTTCAAAAAAATGAAAACGATTATGCCCTATGATAAAGGCAATAACACACTGGTCTACATGGAGTTGTGGGGTGATACGCCCACTGCCTTATGGGGAAACTTTGATTTTGGCGAAGCAATTGAAGCGGGTATGAAAAAATACAACCTGCCTTATAGTGGTGAGTGGGGCTTTATTGAAACGTATTCTTACTGGGCGATTAATCACATGGTCCCACCCAAAGAAGATGCACTGGGATGTGTAGAATGTCACTCCAGACAAGGTAGGCTGCAACATCTTGAAGGCTTCTATATGCCGGGAACAGGTAAAAACAAGTGGTTGGATATTATTGGTCTGTTACTCATTTTAGCAACACTGGCTGGCGTAGCGGGGCATGGTGCTCTGCGAATATTCTTAGCAAAAAAGAGGGCTTAGTAATGGATGCTGAAATACCGACAACCACACATACTATACTGGTATTTAAACTTTTTGAACGTATTTGGCACTGGAGTCAGGCGGCTTCTATTTTTGTCCTGATTTTTACAGGTTTTGCCATACATGGGGTGAATTCCTTAATCAGTTTTGAAACGGCTGTAAAAGTACATACTGCTGTTGCTCTTGCGCTTCTTTTACTGTGGGTATTTGCTACCTTTTGGCTGTTTACAACGGGGCAATGGCAGCATTATATTCCTACTGGGAAAAACCTCTTCAAAGTAGCCCGTTTTTATGCTTTTGGCATTTTTAAAGGAGAGCGTCATCCTTATCGAAAGACTTATTTGCGCGTAACTACTCAGCGTATTATCCAGGTAAGGGCGCAGGTTATTGATTTTTCAGGCATCTGCAACATGGATGTTGCAGTAGAGCGTACATGGACGTATTTACAGCGTCCTTAAAAATCAATAACCTGCGTCCTTTTCCAAAATTACGCTGAGTAGTTACATTTGCGCAAACATAACCCCTTGCAGGCAATAACTTATTTAGGACTCAGGATTAAATAAGATGCGGAACTTAACGCCGAATTTTTGTTTCAGATTGGATGATCTCAAAAGGCGCATAGTTGCGCTACGCAACGATTTGAGATCATTCAAGCTGGAGCAAAAAGGCAAGTTAAGTTTCGTAAGTTATTTGATCCTGAGTCCTTACTGGTTAAAACCATAATATTTCCAGCTATATGGATATCTGGTATTGCCTACCTGCTGGTCAGCGTCGGGCAGAGATACATCCTGGGTTTTATTGGTATGGAATTTATTGCCTTTATCCACACGGCTGCTACTATTGCCGTTATTATCTTTATTATTGTTCATGTTTATCTACTAACCACGGGTCACTCTTTTAAAGAGCATGTTAAACCGATGATTACTGGCTATGGCGAGGTAGAGTTAACAGCGGAAGAGAGCGCTTATCTGGAAAGTGATAAATCAAGTACTATAAAGAGACCTCGGCATAACTCAAGCACAAATTAAAAAGGCGTGTATCTCCAATATTCTCGTCAAAATATCGTGCAATCGCTTACTATTAAGCCGGCGGCCAAATAGATGCGGATTTAGGGTGGTGTTTACAACGAAACTGCCCACAAATTTTTCTGACGAGGCAAAATTATAAATTTTTTATAGGTAGAAGTTATGAACTTGACCGTTACAACTAAAATTTACGTACTAAATCTTGATGCAATTGATGCATCAATTTCTTTTTTACTTCG
>CAZYCY010000332.1:0-3141 GCA_964646145.1 uncultured Thiotrichaceae bacterium | reverse complement strand
CCCTGGCCGCCTAAAGGCGTGGGATTTACGGATCCCCTATCGGGGACTTTAAAAGCTCAGTCAGTAAACCCGCATGTTTTTGTGATTGGTATTCAAATAACATACGGTTGCCCTTAATGATAGCAACCAGGTTATCCCTTGCTTCATCAAAGTCATCATTAATAACCAGATATTCAAACTCAACATAATGCGACATTTCGCTGACCGCTTCTCGCATACGTTTGTTAATGACCGTTTCATCATCCTGGCCCCGGTTGCTCAAACGCTCACGCAAAGTGGTAATTGACGGAGGCGCAATGTATACGGACTTACACTCCGCCATCAACTGTCTAATTTGTCGCGCGCCCTGCCAGTCGATCTCAAGGATAACATCTTTTCCGTGAAGCAATTGCTGTTCAATGTGCTGTTTTGATGTGCCATACATATTACCAAATACTGAGGCCGACTCAAGAAACTCACCCGCTTCGACCATTTCTTCGAATTTGGACTTGTCGATAAAATAGTAATTCACCCCATTCACTTCACCTGCGCGAGGCGCGCGCGTAGTGTGCGACACTGAAACCTCAATATTTGAAAGCTGATGCAACATAGCGCTCACTAGCGTAGTTTTACCCGCACCAGAGGCGGCGGAAATCACATATAAGGTGCCTTTTGTCATAACTATAACCTGTCTCTTTAGCAAAACTGCAATTAATTGTCTACCTAAATCCTATAAGTGATCGTGCAGATAGGTAACTTCTCAATAAGTCGGGGCAGTCCATCGTTTTGAGACTGACGGTAGCATGGATGCTACCGTCAAGCCCCGCTTTGGTAAACATGGGGACGTATTTACGGCGTGTCCATCCTTTGCTCCGTAATCGCCACATCCATGTGGCACTACTCTCAAAATGATGGACTGCCCCGACTTATTGAGAAGTTACGCAGATAGAGTGCAAGATATTGATTCGTAGATCAAGAGCTTGCGCTATATGTGTGCGAGCACTTGCAGGATTTAGGTTCTATTCTATCAAGCTTTTACCTTTAAAAAATCAAGAACTAAAAAATTCTTGCGGAAATGCAGATTTTAATGGCTTCTATGCACAGACAAACGTGCAATGTCTTCTAGTAATGTTTTATATTCTGAGTCAGGGAAACAGGCAAGTGCTTCAATCGCCAATTGTGCCTGAGTCGTAGCCATTTTTTCTGCGTACTTCAAAGCGCCTGTTTGCTGAATAATCGCTTGCACCTGGTCAATTTCATCGGTACCATCTTGCTCAATGGCGGTCTTGATTACTGCTCTTTGCTCATCTGTGCCCTTTTGCATGGCATAGATTAATGGTAGTGTCGGCTTACCTTCTGCCAGATCGTCGCCCACATTTTTGCCCATCTGCTCGCTGCTTGAACTGTAATCCATGACATCATCGATGAGCTGAAATGCGGTACCCAGATAACGGCCATAAGCTGCCATCGCCTGTTCTTCTTTTTCACCTCGGTTGCACAGTATCGCGCCCAGTTGCGTTGCTGCTTCAAATAAACGGGCGGTTTTGCAATAGATTACTTCCATGTACTGTTGTTCGGTCGTTTCTGCATCGTGCACGTTCATCAACTGCATGACTTCGCCTTCCGCTATCACATTGGTGGTGCTCGCCAGCACTTGCATTACCCGCATGTCATTCACCTCCACCATCATTTCAAAGGCTCGTGAATAGAGAAAGTCGCCCACCAGAACACTTGCTGCATTACCAAACAGGGCATTGGCGGTTTTATTGCCACGACGTAAATCAGACTCATCCACCACGTCATCATGCAACAGGGTGGCAGTATGGATAAATTCAACAATGGCAGCCAGCAAGTGATGCAAATCGCCCTGGTAATTAAATATTCTTGCTGAGAGCACAGTCAGTAGCGGTCGCAAGCGCTTGCCGCCTGAATTCACTATATAATGACTTAACTGATTTACCAGTGCGACATCAGAGCTTAATCGCTGATGGATAACTTGATCCACCGCCTTCATATCAGACTGGCAGCGCTGCATAACATCAGCAAAATTGATTGTCTGTTCCACTTGTTTGTTATTATCTTTTGTCAAAACCACCCCAAGCCCCTGATCCAGTCAGATAAAAAGTAAGAGAGCGAATCCTGTGTAGTGTGACTCAGCAGGTCAAGTAAATCAACAATTTGGCAGTATAAACGGTCATTCATGACCGCAGACGGCTGTATAAATAGTGCCGCCCCGACTTATTGAGAAGTTACCATAACAATACCGTGAGATCTCAACATATTATTATCTTGTAATCACAGCATTACATGCCTCAGCATTATAACTTGTCAGGAAGTTTCTAACAGCGTATAATTCGCGCCCTTTCTGTAACAATATATTCGGAGAATACCCATGTACGCAGTCATTAGTACTGGTGGGAAACAATACAAACTCGCTCAAGGCGATGTCTGTCGCATTGAAAAACTGAACGCTGAAGAAGGGGCAACAGTCGAAATCGATAAAGTACTAATGATTGCTGACGGTGATAACATTAATATTGGCACCCCTTATGTTGATGGTGGCAAAGTTACGGCTACAGTAAAATCTCATGGTCGCGCTAAAAAAGTTGAAATCATGAAATTCAGACGTCGTAAACATCACCAAAAGAAAACCGGTCATCGTCAGTATTATACTGAAATCGAAGTGACCGCTATTTCTGCCTAGCTCTTACTTAGGACTCAGGATTAAATAAGATGCGGAACTTAACGCCGAATTTTTGTTTCAGATTGGATGATCTCAAAAGGCGCATAGTTGCGCTACGCAACGATTTGAGATCATTCAAGCTGGAGCAAAAAGGCAAGTTAAGTTTCGTAAGTTATTTGATCCTGAGTCCTTAAGGGCAGCTCTATTAATTCCATCCTTAGGTGCGTAAACGACACATCCGTGTGTCACTTCTCGTGAACATGAATCTTGAATCCAAAATATGCCATATTTTCGTTGCAAATCTTCGCAATAGCCCACTCACGTGCCCATGTTGATAATATCGGGCGCCTTAATCTGACCTATTTTGAATCTCAATCTTCACCTCCAAAATAAATAGAGATGCCCTTAAAAAACATGTAACTGCACAGCGAGTAATAAAAATAGAGAATAACTACTCAGATTACCCCTGAAAATCGTCA
>CAZYCY010000331.1:0-3153 GCA_964646145.1 uncultured Thiotrichaceae bacterium | reverse complement strand
TAGTTACTAAAATAGAAACTAAATATGCCCAACCCAAACACAGGAAGGTCTCGATATACCAAACCAGGACACCCATATCGAAGTGACGCGTGGCATTTTACCGGTACATTGTCCACTTAATGGCGCCTCTTTATGGGACTCGCATCCGCAGGTATATATTCCTGTAGAAGAAACCGGTCATGCCAAATGCCCGTATTGTGGTGTGGAGTATGTTTTAGTCGATTAGCTTTTTGTATAGCGCTTCCATTCCTGAGAGTAGTTCATTATTACTGCTGAATTGCCGCTATTATCGCCCTCTATTGCAGACTCAGTCACCATTGCGGCAGCGTATTTGTGCATAGATAAAATAGATGAACGTTACATAAAAAATGCTGAGGACGTGCAGAGCAAAAAAGGCATCGCTAAGAGACATGGTCACGCAACTGGTAATTAGTATGATGCCAGTCATCATCAGTATTTTTTTATCGCCAGTTGCACTTTTAATTGATTTTATAAAACTGGTCAGTGGTAAAAAAAAGATTAACAGTAGAGTGAATAACCCGAAAATGCCCCGGTGTAGTGTGGCAGAGATAAATTCGTTATGAACATGAGACATGGTTGTAGCGAGAGCAGGTGTTGCTCTGCCTGCGTCAGCTAATTGTTGCATTGCTTGCCGAAAGTTTCCTTCACCTACTCCAAAAACAGGATTATCAAATATAACCATAGCGGCTGCACGCCATAGTTCCAGTCGCCAGCCTACCGATGAATTAAAATCACCTTGGCTAAAATAATTATTAAACTCAGCAATGGCCAAATCGACCCTCAACTGGATAACAGGAATAAAATAGGTTGCACATATGCCGCCCAGGAGAAGAGTACCGAGCACTATCCGAGACCGTTTTTTCCAGTCAAGAGGGTTGATGAGCAACAATACAAACAGGCAAGCGGGCAACGCTAGCCAGGCGCCACGAGTTCCACTCATAATGGATGCACTTAGACCGAAAAAGAAACTGAGTAACATCAAACTCTTTAATAATTTTGAAGAGGCTAACAGTGCAATTGAGAGAGACATGAGTGCAAGAGTGATACTGATGCCGCCAAATGCAACAATACTGGTAATTCCATGTGCTCGCCCAATAGATAAAAAATATATCTGGTAAATGGCAAAAATAACACAGCTTAATGTGCCAAAAAACAAAGAGAGAGCCAGGTAATTAAGTTTGAGCCTGACTTTTCTGAGATAGAAAAAAACAGGCAATAGTAATAAAAAGCGCAACGGGTTATCAAGCTCGGAAATTTTTGATCCAAAGAGCAAGACATTAAACGCGTAGACCAGAAAAAACAGACCTACAGCATAAAGAAAATAGCGTTCATCGGGATGTAATGGGATAGTTTCCCGATTTTTCATAAGACCGATGATGCTGACGAGAAACAGCAGAATCAAGATGCCAGCACCACCATCGGGAACCGCTATCAGTAATGCTGGAAAGAATAAGAACAGCGACCCTGCAATTATGCTGATGATTTTATTTGGTTTGGTTTGTGGTGTTTCTATATAAGCCATGTTAAGTAATAGGGTATTGCCCTAAATAATTGATGTGTTATTTTTGAGCATATTGGAAAGGCTAAGAGCCTGGAATAGCCCTGCTTTAGCATCTTGTCTTACCTCAAGCTAAGTTAATTAGATTTTATTTCTTTAATTTTCGATCCGGTAAGTCGTATGAAACCGCGTATAACAGACCAGAATGTGCCTTTGTTATAGCGACCTTTTGATCGGTGGCGAATTCTATATATAGCAGGAATATCGATGGCGACACCCTGTGTTCTAAGCAACCACCGGTAGGTTCGATCTTCATAGGTTTTTCGCCAGTGTGCCTCGGGCGTTTGATAAACACTAATATTATTGCAATAGCCGCATGCTCTTGCGATATCGCCATGAGTTATCTGATAAGCACCAACAGCACGGGTAATTTCATTTGGCTGAAATAATGTGGTATCGATATCGACAAGTTTCGGTTTGCGGTTATTTTTGAGTATCGGGTTTTCGTCTTTCAATAATGAAGTGATAAATTCAGACTTTGGAAAAAGCAAAGCATCCTTACGCTGCAGCAATGAAGTTGCCAGAGAATCCAGGCAGCCTTGATGGAAAATCAGGTCACAATCAATATACCAGATCCAGTTTGCCTGGGTTTTAAGGGCGGCGTTATTGCGACCGATTGCTCTGCGTAAAAGTTGATCCGTTGGCAGCTCTTGCCAGTTCCAGGTGATGCCAGTCACATTGATGTCGCCAAAAAAATCGAGCATTTCAACGGTGGCAGTATCCTCAGGCGAATAAAAGACAGTGACGGTAACATCAATGTTTGCTGGCGGGTGATTCACATATGCACTGAGGTTATATGCCATCAAATGTGAGTAATTCCAGCAATGACTGACAATTTCAAGTGAAAGTCGCCCTGTGTAAGAAGTGAGTTCACCAGCCGAAGGAACATGGGAAAGGAATCGCTGAGGAGAGGTAAACCGACTTACATAGCGAAAAAACAAATTCCACAATGTGTTTTTAAAGCTCAAAAAAGAGGATGTTTTTGTGTGTGTAATGCTATGTTTATCCACGGCATCCTCTAACAATATAATTAATCATTTTGTCAGCTGCATCACCATCTCCATATGGATTATGGGCGTGCGACATCAATGTGTATTTTTCGTCATTCTCAAGCAATGAGTTGACTTCTCTGCAAATAACTTCAGGGTTTGTGCCGACAATTTTTACTGTTCCAGCATCAACAGCTTCCGGCCTTTCCGTTGTTTCCCGCATGACAAGTACCGGTTTTCCAAGTGATGGCGCCTCTTCCTGAATACCACCTGAGTCGGTCAAAATGATGTAACACCGATCCATTAAATAAACAAAGTGAAGATAATCAAGTGGTGGCAATAGCTTCACATTTTTTTTATCACCCAGTATGCGATAAACCGGCTGCTGGACATTAGGATTCAAATGCACCGGATAAACAATCTGAATATTTTGGTTTTCTGCAATCAGTGATATAGCGGTACAGATATCCAGAAAACCCTGACCAAAATTTTCGCGTCGATGCGCGGTGACAAGAATCAGTTTTTTTTGCGGATCAAGAAATGGAAACATATCGCCAAACTGTTTCTCAACGCCTCCGTTTAAAT
>CAZYCY010000330.1:0-3155 GCA_964646145.1 uncultured Thiotrichaceae bacterium | reverse complement strand
TCATCAGCAATCTGAGGGCACAAGTTAGCGGGCAACTAAAATTTGGCACCAGCCACCATATCGGTCTGTACCGACTGCCACCTGTACTGCGCCGCTACACTGAGCAATACCCTGATGTCGAACTAAATGTTCAATTCATGGATTCAGAACAGGCAAGCGCACTCATTCTAAAAGGCAGCATCGAACTGGCACTGATCACCTTGCCAGATAATATTGAAAAACCATTAACAACCCTGCCTGTGTGGACGGATCAAATGCATTGTGTTGTTGCCAATGATCATGTCCTGGCAAAGCAGAAAAATATCAGTGCAAACAATCTGCTTTTATACAGCGTAATATTACAGTCACACAACACGCATACCCGCGATATCATTGACCGTACTTTAAAACTGGACGCCAGCATTAAAGTCATCATGGAGTCCAATTATCTGGAAACCATCAAAGCCATGATTCAACATGGCTTAGGCTGGGGCGTGTTGCCAGAATCGATGATCGATGATTCGCTGTATAAATTAACCATCAACGGGGTAAAAATGGAACGTCATCTGGGTCTGCTACTGCACCAATCAAGAACATTATCGAGTTCGGCTAATGCACTGTTAAAAATACTACAGGAAAACCCTCACCTTGCTCGACCACAGCCATAGGGTTTTTCTTTAATTCTGAAATACTGGTTGACGGCTGTTTCAGGTGGACTTATACTCTAGTGAACCACTATACTAGTACACTAGGATGAAAAATATAATAAAGATCAATAATCTCTGCTTCAAGTATCGACGCGAACCCCTGTTTTCGGGGCTTGATCTTCGCATAGAAACAGGCAGGGTTTATGGCTTGCTGGGACGCAACGGATCTGGCAAGACTACTTTGCTTAACCTGATTTGTGGTCTGCTGTTTACCCAGCGGGGCAGCATTGATACCTTTGGTGAAGATCCTGGGCGGCGTACTGCCAAGATGCTTGCACAGATCTTTTTTCTGCCTGAGCAAGTCATCCTGCCATCCATATCAGCACAGCGTTATCTCAATTTTTATAGCCCTTTTTATCCTGGTTTTAAGCACGAGGATTTTGCACAGTATGCGGATGCCCTGGAAATCCGCAGCTCTGGAAAATTGCATCAACTTTCCCACGGACAGCAGAAAAAATTTTTACTGGCATTCGGACTGGCATCCAATTGCTCGATCAATCTGCTGGATGAACCCACTAACGGTCTGGACATCCCGTCCAAAAGCGTGTTCCGCCGACTGGTTGCAGGCGCAATCGATGAGAATAAGTGTTTTGTGATTTCTACCCATCAGATACGCGATGTCGAAAATCTGATAGATAATGTTATCGCACTGGAAAACGGCAGGCTTGTTTTTGAACAGACGCTGGCAGAAATAACTGCTACTTTGTCGATGGGGCAGCAAAGAACGCCGCCGGATGTGGATGTGATTTATTCTACTGAAGATGGGCTGGGTAGTTATTCAGTGGTGCAAACGAACACTTCGGGAAAATTAGGTCTGGTTGATATGGAACTCCTGTTTCATGCAATCATACATGAAGGCGAGCGATTACGGGCTGCATTTGCTAATGAGGATACGGATAATGTCTGAAGCAATCAGTCTTAAGCGAATCTATCTTCTACTGCGAAGAGTATTACCTGATATGCAAATGATGATGCTGATTATCTTGTTAATACCGTTCATCCTTCTGCTGCTGCATGGCTTTCGTCATCATCCTTCTGCTCAGGAGCAGGAACTGGTTCAGGGAATGTTTGCTTCTCTTCTTATCCTGGGCGGTTGTCTCTTTGCCAGTATGGCGTTTACTGAAATGCAGGACAAACAATATAACTTTGCCTGGTTTATGCTGCCAGCCAGTATATTGGAAAAGTTTATTGCTCAACTCTTATTATCAACGGTTCTGTATATTGTTTTTCTAATCATTGCTTACTTCCTCGTCACTCTTGCTGCAGATTTTCTTAGTCAATTATTATTTGGCAACAGGCTGGCACTATTTCAACCGTTTGATGCTCACACTGGCGTGCTGATTGGAAGATACTTTTTGTTCCATTCCATATTTTTTCTTGGCGCAGCATTTTTTAGAAAGCGAATCATTATAAAAACGTTGGCAACATTGTTTTTTCTTTTCTTTTTATTAATTCTGATCATTGGATTTACAATTTACTGGTATTACCCGGAATGCAGAGCGACTGGTAGCTGCCTTCCTTTCACCTTTGATCTGCAAACTTACTCTATGTACCAGCATACCTTGCGCTGGACATTATATGTGATGCTGCCGCTATTGCTCTGGTTCGTCGCATATAAACGAGTCAGAAAAACGGACATTAGTCATGGAGTTTGAAGGCAGGGACGCAATCTACATACAGATCGCAGAGCGACTCTGTGATGAGATAATCGCCAGCGTGTGGTCATCCGGCAAGCGTCTGCCTTCAGTTCGAGAACTGGCCGTTAGCATTGAGGTTAACCCCAATACAGTGCTGCGCTCTTTCAGTCATCTGGAGCAGCAACAGGTGATCTATAAAAAGCGCGGCATGGGTTATTTTGTGTCGCAGGATGCCATCACCCATATTTTAAAAATACGGAAACAGGAATTTATAAACCGCCAGGTCCCCGCTTTTTTTGCGTCGATGGGGCAACTGAATTTAAATTTAGAGGATCTGATTGTTCTTTATGACAAATTTAGCTCTGCGCAAGGTTCGTAAAGTTTAACAGGAAGAGTAATGCTTAAAATTATAATTTGGATGGTACCTGGATGTAGCGCCAGACAATTGCTAGTGCCAGTAAGGTACAACATGACGCAAACACAAACAACACACCCGCACCCCACTGATCCCACAGTAGGCCGCTAACCAGGCTGCCAACTGCCACGCCTGCACCAAAACTCACACTGGCGTATAAAGCCTGCCCTCTGCCCTGGTGACTGCCGGTAAAATGCTCATGCACCAGCGAGATAGCAACTGCATGAAATACACCAAAGGAAAAAGCGTGAAGCAGCTGAGCGAAAAACAGCATCGCTAAATCATCGACAAAAAATCCGATAATTAGCCAACGTACCGTGGTCAACACTAAGGTAAAGAGAAGAAGTTTTCTGATGCCGAACACAGGCAGTAAACGATGCATTAGCAGAAAGATTATCACTTCAGCAAGCACGCCCA
>CAZYCY010000329.1:0-3156 GCA_964646145.1 uncultured Thiotrichaceae bacterium | reverse complement strand
AAACAGAATCGTCTTGTCGTGCGTACCCCATGCCTGTACTCCAAAATTTGTTCTGGCTATCCTATAATAGCACGAATTGAAAAAACACAGGGTCACATCCACAGGGTCACACATCCATAGTACATCCATAGTACATCCATAGGGTCAGGAATGCTTGTCATGTTAATGAGATGGATAGCGGCAAAATAGAGGTTATCATTCCTGGTTCCGGGATGTGACCTGTCTCGCATCAAGATCTGGCGACAACCAACTTAACCTGTAGTAAAGTATTCAAAGGTAGTGCTTTTTAATATTGAGGTGAGAAAATGGCGACATCAGTAAAACTAGACGACGACCTGAAAAACCGGATCCAGCATTTGGCTGACACGCGACACCGTTCGGCGCACTGGATCATGCGCGAAGCGATCCGCGATTACGTTGACCGCGAAGAAAAGCGAGAAGCCTTTAAACAGGATGCATTACGTGCCTGGGAAGCGTACCAGGAAAATGGTCTGCATCTGACACTGCAGGAAACGGATGCCTGGTTGGCGAAGCTTGAAGCAGGTGAGGACGCGGAGCTGCCTAAGTGCCACGTTTAATTTGGTCACCTCCAGCGTTGGCTGACGTACAGCGACTCCTATCGTTTTTTGGCTCTGAAAGATGGTGCCGCTGCCCGTCGTGCCATCAAAATGATACGGGCAGGCGTGAAAATTCTGACCCATCAACCTGAAGCTGGGCGTCCTGTTGAAGGCATGGATCCGGCGTTTCGGGAATGGCTGATCGACTTCGGAGGCAGTGGCTATATCGCGTTGTATCGCTTCGATGGCGAGACAGCGACGATTCTTGCCGTGCGGCATCAAAAAGAAGCCGGATGCTAAAACAACGCGTCGTAATGACTGAGGTTGTCTGTATGTAAATACTCTACCGACTCAAAGTCAGTGGCTTCATGTTACGGCTGAAAGCCGGATTATTTCGCTTAAAGGCGCTTTGCCAAGGTTTAGTGCAATGTTTTTTGCCAGATTATGGAGTTTGACCAGTTGCCGACCAAATATACCTTTCGCACTCAAGAATACCCAGATATTTTCCTACTGCTGTTTCCTGTTTTTTATCACTTTAGCGGGTACGCCCACAGCCACACTAAACTCAGGTATATCTCTGGTAACGACAGCACCGCCGCCGATTATTGAGTCCCGCTCAATTTTAATGCCATCCTGCACCATGACACCGGCTCCAAACCAGCAATTATCCTCAATATTGATACCCTTGACAACCTGTCCCTGGGCAATTATCGGTATGTCCGTGCGGTCTGTTTCATGATCGCCGCCGCCTATCACATAACAGTATGCGGCAAACAGGTTGTTTTTCCCGATTTTTACATCCCGGCCGGACTGAATAAAACAGCTCATGGCAATATTGGTATTATCCCCAATAGTGATGTTGCCATTCTTGCAGCTGATTACGGTATTTCTGCCGATCATAACATTGTCGCCGATGAAAATGCCTTTGTTATCATTGCCCTTGGCATCCAGCACTGCATAATCATCGATTACGACATTATCACCGATAAAAATTTTCCCTGAATGACGAATGGTGATTGATTTACCAAATATGACATTCTTGCCCACCTTTGCAAACAGAGAGCGGTACAGTTTTTTCCGCAGCATAAGCCCTACCGCCCCTGGTAAGGGTCCCAGCAAACTTATCAGTAATTCATATTTCAGCAGGCTTAAAAAATTGCCTGAGCCTATTGCCACATCCTGATATTTTTTTAAGGCAGATTTCTTTGGGTCGGTCAGGGCAGACTGCAACTCTGTTTTTTTAATCTGCTCATTATCTTGCCTGGGATTGTCCGGAGGTGAGTTTAATTTGACCATTTTATATTTTTTCCATGAGCTTATCCTGCCAGCTACAGCTATCTATTCTTTCATACCATTTGAGGCTGTGGTGTAATCATACTCAGCACAATCACAATAATTGGAATCAGAGTCAATGCCAGTAAGTTAAGCAATAACGCCCGTCATTCCGTCATGTTTCCCCGCTCAAAGCGTGCGAGGACAAGCTTAGACGGAGAAGTGGTGCATGGACGCACCGATAACGCACCTAAGGATGGAATCCATTGGTCGGTAAGTACAATGCCTGTTATATCAGGCTCTACCAGCCATGGATTCCCGCTAAAGCTTGTGCCCACGCTTGACTGGGTATCATGCGGGAATGACGGCAAAAGTCTTAACTTACTGGCATTGGAGTCAGAGTAACATTAATTCATATTTTTTATAATCTTTTGCGTCTACCCTGTCTTTCTCGGTGTTACCGTAACTTCTCAATAAGTCGGGGCAGTATCGCATTTTGAGACTAAGTTAAGCTAATGCAACGTCATTCCGGCAGTCTTTTAGCCGGAATCTATGTTCTTAAATACTAGATTCCGGCTAAAAGACTGCCGGAATGACGATATTCCCAAATTTTATAGCTAACTTACTAGCATTGATGTTGCCCTGGCTTATTGAGAAGTTACGTGTCACCCGCCTATCCGTTAATGCTACTAAAAAAGGAAGCGGTTTGTGGATCACAGCATTTTACATGCGGCGTTGCCGGAATGCGTGCCTTAACCTGCGGGCTGAGAACCACAAGTCTTTCTTGATGTCAGATAACAATTTTTTTAGTACATCAAGAGTGATATCGCCTTGATCAGACTTTGAGTACAGGGTTACCAGTATGCATTTTGTTTTGAGGTAGTAGATCACGCGATAACCTTAACTTTTACCGCGCTGGCTATCGCTGTTTTTAGCACGGACTTTATACACCGTATAGGCTATTCCAGTAACCTGATCGCCCGGTGTTTCACCCTCGATTAAGGCATCAACTATGAGTTTTATGTTATTTTTAATTTGTCGGTATCGACGCGATAAGCGTTTAAGTTATCGTTTAAACGCTTCACTGTATTCAACATCCATTAGCTAACTTTTCAGTAACTACTCAGCGTATTATCCAGGTAAGGATGTAGGTTATTGATTTTTCAGGCATCTGCAACATGGATGTTGCAGTAGAGCGTACATGGACGTATTTACAGCGTCCTTAAAAATCAATAACCTGCGTCCTTTTCCAAAATTACGCTGAGTAGTTACGAATATCCTAATGTTTCCGCTTATCAATGTAAGTACACATCACCCGTTATAATGC
>CAZYCY010000328.1:0-3157 GCA_964646145.1 uncultured Thiotrichaceae bacterium | reverse complement strand
CTAATGATGTGCTTGATGGCTTGTAGAAACTCCCGAAAAACGGGAGTTTTTGTTGTTTAACGATAAATTGGGTATAAGTCTTGAGTGCAAAATCCGTTGCAGTAAGATTATTATCAAGACGTGAACATTCCGTTTTTGAAATTCGTGACAAATTGTTTAAGCGGGATTTTGATGAAGCTGAAATTGAACAGGCTATTATTGATTTGCAGCAGGGTGACTGGCTGTCCGATGAACGTTTTGCAGAAGCCTATATCCGTATGCGCCAGCAAAAAGGCTTTGGTCCGATACGCGTCACGGTAGAATTAAGTGAGCGTGGTGTAAAAGATGGCATAATCGATGCCAATTTACACGAAGACAATGAAATCTGGCAGCAGACATTACGCCTGCAATACCTTAAAAAATACAAAAACAAACCCATTGCTGACTATAACGACAAAGCAAAACGAATCCGTTTTTTGCAATATCGCGGCTTTTCCCCTGATATGATTTATAGCATTGTTCGTTAAATCAAATATTTATTTAATATACTTAATGTTATTGATACCATGAAAACAAGTTTAGATTCCAGCTCGGCTTTACGACAGGCGTTCCTAACCTTCTTTAAAAATAAAGGCCACAAAGTGCTGGCGAGCAGTTCGCTGATACCAGGCGATGATCCAACCCTGTTATTCACCAATGCGGGCATGGTGCAATTTAAAAACGTTTTTTTAGGTCGTGATAAACGCAACTACTCAAGAGCCACCACAAGTCAGCGCTGTGTGCGCGCCGGTGGCAAACACAATGACCTGGAAAATGTTGGTTATACCGCACGCCATCACACTTTTTTTGAAATGTTGGGTAACTTTAGTTTTGGTGATTATTTTAAAGAAGATGCCATTCAATATGCCTGGAAGTTTTTAACCCAAGTTGCAGGCTTGCCAGCAGAAAAACTTTGGATAACAGTTTATGCTGATGATGACGAAGCCGCTGATATCTGGCTCAACACAGTTGGGGTCAGTGTCGAGCGTTTCAGTCGTATCGGCGACAAATCCGGCAAGAAATATCAGAGTGATAATTTTTGGGCGATGGGTGATACCGGTCCATGTGGTCCCTGCACTGAAATATTCTATGACCACGGCGAAGATATTCTAGGCGGACCACCAGGATCACCAGACGAAGACGGAGATCGCTACATCGAAATCTGGAACTTGGTCTTTATGCAATACAACCGCAGCGCAGATGGTGAGATGCATGCTTTACCAGCACCATCGGTGGATACTGGCATGGGGCTGGAACGCCTTGCCGCTATTTTACAGGGGGTGCATAATAATTATGATATTGATATTTTTCAACATTTGATTAAAGCGGTGGTGGCGGCCACCAACACCACTGAGCTTGAGAATAAATCCTTACGAGTTATTGCTGACCACATTCGCTCCTGTGCTTTTTTATGTGTTGATGGCGTTCTGCCCGCCAATGAAGGTCGAGGTTATGTGTTAAGACGCATTATCCGCCGTGCTTGCCGACATGGTCATCAGCTGGGCATGGATGATTTGTTTTTTTACAAGCTGGTGCAACCACTGGTTGAGGTGATGGGAGAAGCCTATCCAGAATTAACGAAAGCACAGCACGATGTCGAGCGAATTCTAAAAATGGAAGAACAGCGTTTTGCCGAAACGCTGGATCACGGCATGAAAATTCTGCAACAGGATATAGACCAGTTATCCGATAAAACTGCCACCGATGGCGTTATATCAGGAGAAACTCTGTTTAAACTTTATGACACTTACGGTTTTCCGGTAGATTTAACCGCAGATATTGCTCGTGAACGCGGTCTAAAAATTGATGAGACCGGTTTTAATGCCTGCATGGAAGCACAACGAGAACGTGGTCGCAGTGCCAGCCAGTTTGCGGTTGATTACAACAAAGATATTCAGCTGAACGGTCAAACAGTCTTCACTGGCTACGATCTGGACAAGCAGGAGGCAACAGTGGTTGCAATGTTTGTTGGCTCCGATCCGGTTGAAACTTTGAGTGAAGCTCAACAAGGTATTATCGTGTTAGACGAAACTACTTTTTATGGCGAATCCGGTGGTCAGGTAGGCGACACCGGTTTGCTGACATCATCCAACGCTATATTCAGGGTAAAAGACACACAAAAACAGGGCGACAGTATTCTACATATTGGCGAAATGCAAAAAGGCTCAATTAATAAAGGTGAACAGCTTAGTGCCGCGTTTGATTTAGAAAACCGCAAAGCCATCAGCCGAAACCACTCAGCAACACACTTAATGCACGCTGCTTTGCAACAGGTTTTAGGCGGACATGTCTCACAAAAAGGTTCACTGGTAGATGCCGAAAAGTTGCGTTTCGACTTTTCCCATTTCGAGCCGGTAAAAAAACAGCAACTCAAACAACTTGAGCAGATTGTTAATGCACAAATACGTGGCAATAGCGAAGCAATGGCAAATCAAATGCAACTGGAAGCCGCAAAGGCATCCGGTGCCATGGCATTATTTGGCGAGAAATACGATGATGATGTGCGCGTCGTTACCATGGGCAATAACAAATTTTCTACTGAGTTATGTGGTGGCGTACACGTCAAACGTGTCGGTGACATTGGTTTCTTTAAAATTATTGCAGAAAGTGGCATTGCCTCAGGAATTCGTCGTATAGAAGCCGTTACAGGCGAGGCTGCCATTAACTGGGTCAATGACAAAGAACAACAAATGGATGCACTTTCGCTGCTACTAAAAAGCAGTCGTGACGACGTCAACAATAAAGTTGAGCAGATACTGCAAAAATTAAAAGAGCAGGAAAAACAGCTCACACAGTTAAAAGGGAAAATGGCATCGCAAGTTGGCAGTAATTTATCCAGCCAGGCAGAAGACATTGCTGGCGTTAAAATATTAACCGCGCAGCTTGATGGTGCAGACAGTAATACTTTGCGTGAAACTCTGGATCAACTAAAAAACAAGTTGGGCTCTGCCGCCATTGTGCTAGCCAGTGAAGAAGGCGGAAAAGTGAAGTTGATTGCAGGCGTAACCAAAGATTTAAATAAAACCATAAAAGCCGGTGATCTGGTCAACATCGCCGCCGCAGAGGTTGGCGGTAAAGGCGGCGGTCGTCCGGATATGGCACAGGCGGGTGGCTCAAATCCTGCCGCCATTCCGCAGGC
>CAZYCY010000327.1:0-3189 GCA_964646145.1 uncultured Thiotrichaceae bacterium | reverse complement strand
CGGCGTTAAGTTCCGCATCTTATTTAATCCTGAGTCCTTAGTGAGAAAGAAGGCAAATAATGCAAACGTCAAAACTTAAAACCATTGTTGAAGCCGTACTGTTGGCAGCGGATCGCACATTAACGGTCATTCAATTAGAAAACTTGTTCGAACTGGATGAAGAACGTCCGACACGTGATGAAATTCGCCAGGCACTACATGAAATGGCTGATGATTATGCGTCTCGTGGTTATGAATTAAAACAGGTTGCCAGTGGTTTCAGGTTACAGGTAAAGCAGGAATATGCCACCTGGGTTGGTCGTTTATGGGAAGAAAAGCCAGCACGTTATACTCGCGCATTGCTGGAAACCATGGCACTTATCGCCTATCGCCAACCCATTACTCGTGGTGAAATCGAAGAAGTGCGAGGTGTTAGCGTCAGTTCAAATATTGTCAAAACACTGCTGGAGCGTGACTGGATTAAAGTGCTTGGGCATAAAGACGTGCCCGGCAAGCCAACACTTTATGGCACAACAAAAGCATTTCTTGATTATTTCAACTTAAAATCACTGGATCAGTTACCGACACTGGCTGAGATAAAAGATTTAGATAGCCTTCATCCTGAACTGGAGCTGGATGAAGAACTTAACGAAAATGCTGCAAGTCAAGTTCAGGTGAATGCTACTGGCTCAGAAGATAATAACGGTGATACAAAGGATGCTGAATCATTGCCAGATAATGCGACTGAACAACACGCTGAAATGACAACACAAAACAGTGAAACAACGAACCAGGCTCATGCTTAACAAAGACTCTGCCAAAGCGCAGCAACCCGGTACACAGCAGCCCGGTTCAGCAAAAGATCAGCCTGCTAAAGCGATAAAACAGGAGCGCATACAAAAGGCATTGGCGCGTATGGGTTACGGCTCACGTCGAGAAATTGAGCGTTTAATCAGAGAAGGCAGATGTCGCATTAATGGTCAGCTGGCAAAAATTGCTGACCACGTGAAAGCGGGTGACAAAATCAATATCGGTAACCGCCGCGTGGTCATTAGCTCTGATGTCAGGCGTATTCGTGTGTTGTTGTACAACAAACCGGAAGGTGAAATCTGCACACAAAAGGATGACGAAGGTCGAAAAACGGTTTTTGAAAGTATTGGCAGACTAAAAGAAGGTCGCTGGATAAGCGTTGGTCGTCTCGATATAAACTCCAGTGGTTTAATGATATTTACCAATTACGGCGATCTGGCGAATCATTTGATGCACCCGTCCAGTGAAATCGAACGTGAATACGCAGTTCGTGTTAATGGTGAAGTAACCAGTGACATCATTAATACCTTATTAAAAGGCGTGGAACTGGAAGACGGTTTGCTCAAATTCGATCAAATAATTGACGCTGGTGGTCAGGGCGCTAACCATTGGTATCATGTGATTTTAAAAGAAGGAAAAAACCGTGAGGTGCGTCGTTTATGGCAATCGCAGGATATGCGAGTCAGCCGCTTGACCCGAGTGCGTTATGGCAGTCTAGTGTTACCACGAAATTTAAAGATAGGAAAAAAAATTGAATTATCACTTGATGAAATAAAAACCTTATTTGCTGAGGTAAAACTTAAGTGGCCTGAGTCCCGTGATGAAATAGCTGCACTACGAAGTAAAAAAGCCAAAAATTTATCCATAAAAAATCAGCGATTTGGACGTGGCTCACAAGCGAAAACGGCGTACTCTTCTGCGCAGAAACATAAATCAGATTTAAGGAAGAAAGCAAACTCAGTACAATCAAAAATAAAGAAAAAACGCTGATGTGGAGCGGTGTTTTTTGTCCGCGTTAACTGAATAAAACCTGTGGCCGACTCTATTCAAACCATCCCGTTATTAAATTTATCACTGGCTTTTATTCCAGTGTTCGTCACACTATTGATACTTTATAAGTGGTCATTAAACTCAGGCAATGCACTGTATGCCATATTTAGAATGCTGGTGCAGTTATTGCTTATTGGTTATTTTCTGACTTATATTTTTGATGCTGACAACGCCTGGATTATCCTTATTATTTTGCTGGTGATGGTTTGTGCTTCAAGCTGGATTGCGCTGGGCACGGTTGTAAACAAGCGCTTGCAGCTTTATAAATATGCATTGCTGGCAATAGCATTGGGTGGTGGTTTTACCTTATTGCTCATTACCCAACTGGTTTTGGTGCTTGACCCCTGGTATCTACCTGAGACCATGATACCCATTGCCGGCATGATTTTTGCCAATGCGATGATTAGTATTAGTCTTGCTGTCGAGCGTTTGAATGCGGAAGTTGAAAGAGATGTGCCTTATGATGTCGCGCGTAAGATAGCACTGCAATCTTCACTTATTCCTGTTATTAGCTCTTTGTTTGCAGTAGGCCTGGTGTCGTTACCGGGAATGATGACCGGGCAGATATTATCAGGTGTTTCACCACTGATTGCAGTGCGTTACCAAATCATGGTGATGTGCATGATCTTCGGCTCAGCAGGCATTGCTACCGCTTATTTTCTTGTTCTGGTTAAACCTTTTTTTGAGAAGGTGAAGTAACTTATTAATGACTCGGATGAAAAGGCTAGCACTTATTAAAAGCACGCTATAAATACGTCAATGTAAGTTATTTGATCCTGAGTCCTAACCCACCTTTCGATTTCATCGAAAGTATTTCCTTATATATCAAGGAGATAGATGTTTTTAGACACTTCTTATGGCACTACAGATTGCATTTTTTTCGTAACTCATTGAATTTGTAAGACAGAGGCTTATTGAATCAGATTTCTAGCAATTGTCAATGCCAAAAAAGGCGATTATGGCACTACTTTTTGCTCGAAAAACATTAACTAATTGTTTTTATTAAGAATAATTTTTATTAAAAAATGAGAATCAACAACTTACGAGGTTTTTTAGTAACTTCTCAATAAGTCGGGGCAGTATCGCATTTTGAGACTAAGTTAAGCTAATGCAACGTCATTCCGGCAGTCTTTTAGCCGGAATCTATGTTCTTAAATACTAGATTCCGGCTAAAAGACTGCCGGAATGACGATATTCCCAAATTTTATAGCTAACTTACTAGCATTGATGTTGCCCTGGCTTATTGAGAAGTTACGTTTTTTAGTAAAAATGATGCTGAAAAATCGAAAGATGGGCTAAGTGCTACCCTTCTCATTGATTCAGTAGGGTCAACATTGCTTCTGTAGCAAA
>CAZYCY010000326.1:0-3199 GCA_964646145.1 uncultured Thiotrichaceae bacterium | reverse complement strand
ACGTTTAAGCAGTGGAAAATTTAAAGCTTGAGAAAATTAAACTAAGGGTATCTCTTGTATCTTACAAATTAATAATTCCAGATAAGTTGTGTAAGGCTTGTGTGTCAAGCTGGTGGGCATTTCTTTTTAAAAAGTTATCCACGAGCTTGCCCACATGTTCGATTTAGATTCTTTTATGCCCATAAATTTTAATTCGCCAAGATTTTAATATGCCTATATTATCTTGTGCTTTATCTTTTACCGTTAATGTCCAGGTTCCTCTGGACTCTTCCTGAAGATGTCTGAAACTTCCAAAACGCCAGTTATTATAACGAAAATAACCTTCAAATAATTGGCTGTGTTGCTCTGCCAATATACTTTTTGTGCCTGATGGTGAAGTTAACACTATCTCCAGGTCACCTAATTTAGCATGTTCAGGCGCGTCAAAATATATATCAATAAATTCTATGATTATGTTTTGTTCAAAATTTATTTGTGTTGAAATTCCTGCTATATCGTTGTCTGGTATGTTTATATTCACCACAGCTTCTTTTTCTAAAATTATTTCGTCAGGATAATTTAACCAGTTTTCAGCAAGTTCAATCGCTTCGTCAGCATCAACTATGCCAAATCCATAATAATGATTAATGTTTAAGCCCGCAGCATTTTCTGACCAGTCCTCATGGTTTTCATGTGTTTTTCTGGCTGATTTTGCCAAAATAGCTTTAACATCACGCCAGCCCAGATTTGGGTTTGCTTCCAGCACTAAAGCAACGATACCCGATACCATCGGGGCAGAAGCAGAAGTGCCGCCAAAGTTTTTGGTGTAATTGTTGTTCTCATAATCATCTGGAAATAATTTTGGATTATATCCTTTTTCACCCGATACATCGGTTGTTGTTATTCCCATCGTGCCATCTGAGCCTTTTGATGGGGCGCAGACCACTAAAGTTGCGCCGATTTCTGAATAGCTTGCTTTAACTCCGTGTTGATCTACAGCGCATACGGGTATAGTAAAACGATTGTTCACCAGACCGCTGTAGTTGACATTGTCAGTGGGGAGATTATTTTTTTCTGCTGCACCATTGCCGGAAGAAAAAACATAAACAATGCCTTTGCCATTTCTGCCTGTTTGCACACCTTCTTTTAATGCAGTTTTAACCAGTGAACGTAAGGCTAATGGCTCACCCCATGAATTAAAATCACCCCAGCTATTATTTGAAATCCACACGTCCTGCTTTTTTCTTACCAGGGCATCAGCAAGATTGCTTATTGCCGGGGCTCTTAGCGCATTAAAGCCGATTACTTTAGCTTGTGGCGCAATACCTGCAATGCCTATACCATTGCCTTCTTCAGCCGCAATAATGCCAGTACAGGCAGTGCCGTGATCAGCATCACTAAAATCAAATGTATCAGGCAGATAGCTATAATTACCACTGCCTATATTATTGATTAAATCCTCATGAAATATATCAATGCCATTATCCAGAATGGCCACTAAAACATTTCTGCCCTTGTAATATGGATTAGTCAGGTTAATGTGAGCTGTTGCGCCATATTGATTGGCAGCATTTAAATACCATTGTTCTTTTTTTAATGGGTCTTCTATGTAGCTACTATTATTGTCACAGCCATTAATAAAACTTAATGAAACAGTTACTAAAAATAATTTCCACACAACTAATCGTTAATCCTGATTAGATACATCCAGTCAGGGTAAGCCGCTTTGACTTTTTGTTGTTGGTAAATATGATTTGCAATTTGTAATGAATCATTATTTTCGCCCATGGTTTTAAATAAATAAGTTGACATACCAACGGCTAGTTTATTAATCAATGTCAGGTTATGTTCCATCATAAAACTTTGTAACTCCTCATCATTTTTTTGATTAAGAAAAACAATAATAATTCTGCCCGTTAACACCTGCTTAACGGCTTTTGGACTGGGTGATTCTGCATAGATAAAAGATTGGTGTTGTGCGCTATAGCCGTGTTGCCACAGGTTTATTTTTCTTGCCTCGTCATACCAGAATAATGTTTGCTCGCTACTTATTGCTGTTAAAGGCAACAATGCAAATAATAAAATCAATATTTGGCTGTTAAATAGTCGCATTTTTTAATTTAATTAAATAACGTTCTACTTTGAATACCTTGGCTGGTTGCAACCCCCATCCTATTCATCGGCACTTTATACGCAGGACTAATTTCGGTAAAATTTTTGTTTGTGATAAATATCAAACCTTTTGTTCTGTCTTCATCACTGAAAGATAATATAAAGTTATCTTTCGTAAAGCCGACAGAATTAATATAATACTCTTCTGTAACAGCAGGTAAAGCAAGATTATATTCGGTGAGTTTATTTGTTTGTGTATTAAATTTAGCGATATTTTTAGCACTACGGTTAAAAACAAACATATCATACTGTACAGCCACAGCATAAGCAGCATCATCAAAAGGCAGTGTTACCACTTCTACCAGCTTTCCATTCTCTGCCTGGTAAATTATATTTGTTTTGAATTTTTTTAATTTCTGCTGACCGCTTCTATCTTTAAAATCCCAGCTTTTATGTGATGGAATGATATAAGGTTTTTTATCTACAAAAACACGAACTGGCATTGTTGGCATAGAGATATGAGTGCCATCTTGATTGTATGTTTTTTCCCATCCAATAATTTTTTCTACGAAACCATTTTCAAGATCCATGGTACCAATGAAATCGTGAAAACCAGCATATATCTTACCATTAATTACTTGTCCGAAATATGGAGTTTGCTTATATGACTTAACGATTTTTTTTGTATCCAGATCAAATAAATGTGTATAGGTAAACCTTTTCCAGAATTCGCCTTTTTTATAATCATTCACCATTTCTTCTGGATAATTTTCAGGGTTTTTTAATATACGATATTTATTTATGATAGACCATGGGCTTACGTATCCTGAATTTTTGTCTATTTTTGTGTGATGCCGTAGTTTGGTTGATAATAAAACGCCGCTTTTATACAAACCTAATTGTCCATTAACGTCATCATCTATTATATAGTCTGTTGATTTATTATTGCTTAAATTGAAAATGGTAATTCCACCCTCGCCTTTAGCGCTGTAGGGTGAAACAATAATATTTCTTTTGCAATCAAAAAATGCGTCAGTATTCCATGAGTTTGTATGTTTTTTCAGTAAATGAAAATCCACATTGTCACTTTCGTGCTCAAATAAAAATA
>CAZYCY010000325.1:0-3208 GCA_964646145.1 uncultured Thiotrichaceae bacterium | reverse complement strand
CCCCAACTTATTGAGAAGTTACAACGCCCAGCGCGATAAGATGCGTGCTGAAAGCGGGGGTTCTTAAGCGTGAAGAGTGTATATATGCAACCGTATTCGTGAAAACGGCAAACAATCAAACGGACTAACCGATGAAGACTCGCGACAAGTTTTTCTCTATCCAGAAAAAGCTGATGTTATTAATCATTTTCCCAGCAGTGGTTGTCGCCGCTTTTGGTTTTAATATGATGATGAGTTTTGATTTAACGCGTATGCAAAATGCGCTGATCGAAGAAGCGCATGTGTATGTCGATTTTTTTATTCAGGACTTTGTTAAGTTGATTGAGGAAAATGATAAAGCATTAGCGGCTGATGTCACCGCCAGCTTGCATGGCTCTGCAATAATAGAAAGCATCACACTTTATGATTTAAACCAGAACCTTGTGTTCAGCTATCACAAAGGTGACCGCGAAAAAATCATCACCAGGCCGAATTATGATGTGAAGGTGTACGTGTCTCTTGATGGGTCGCTGATGATGCTAAAACAGGTGGTTTACCAGGGTTCTCTTTATGGCGAGGCTTTGCTGCAAGTATCAGCACAAAAAATTCGGGTATTGCGTAATAATTATCTTATACGAGGTGCAACTATTATGCTTGCATTTCTGCTGCTCATGACTTTATTATTCAGCCGGATAAGACGCGATTATTTACAACCTGTTCAGCAACTTGCCGACACACTAAGGCGTACCGGTGAAAATCAGAATTTCACAATACGATTACCGATTACACGCAATGATGAAATCGGTCAATTATTTACCGGTTTTAACCGTATGCAAAAACAAATACAACGGGCTAATAATCACCTGTTAGAACAGAAGTTTGCTCTTGATATGCATGCTCTTGTTACCATTGCGGATGCGCAAGGCACTATTACCTACGTCAATCAAAAGTTTATCAAGCGTAGTGGTTACAGCGAAAACGAATTACTGGGGAAAAATCATCGGATAGTAAACTCAGGAGTGCATGACGATGATTTTTTTAAACAGCTGTACCGCACACTAAATACTGGGCAGCGATGGCAGGGCGAGGTGTGTAGTCGAGCTAAAAATGGTTCTCTCTACTGGGCCACTACCACCATCGTGCCGTTTCTGGATGAACGCGGTAAACCAGAACAGTTTATCGCCATACGCACCGATATCACACAGCAAAAAAATCTGGAAAAAGCGCTGCAAATCAGTGAAGAACGTCTGGTCATGGCGATGGCAGTAGCCAATGATGGCATCTGGGACTGGCATCTGGACGATAACAGTGTGTATTTTGATGCCCGTTATTACCTCATGGCTGGTTATCAACCGTATGCCTTTGCCGCTGAATTTGAGCAGTTTCAGCAACGCGTGCATCCCGACCACATAAAACAGTTGCTGGAGACGTCGCGGCAATATCTGGAGGGCGAAATCGATGCATTTGATGTTGAATTCAAGTTCAAAAAAGAAGACGGCGATTACATGTGGATTAGAAGCAGGGGGAAAGTTGTTGAACGTGATGACAGTGGTAAACCGTTACGTTTTATCGGCACCCATACTGATATAGGCAAACGTAAGCGCACCGAAGATAAACTGATTAAGTCGGAGTTACGTTATCGTGAGATATTTACAAGCAGTCAGGCAGTTAAGTTAATTATAGACTCGGAAGATTATCGCATTGTTGAAGCAAACGAAGCTGCCGCAACGTTCTACGGTTACGATATCGCAACGTTAACCGCCATGTCTTTTTTGAATATTGCAGTATTATCCGAAAAAGGACTTAAACAAAAAACTCAAGCCGCCAGTAATAAGTCGTCAGGAACGATTGATTACACAACCCCTGAAGAGCTGTGTGTCAGGGATAAAATAAACAGTAACGAGGGAGCGCGTACGGAATGTCGCCACCAGTTGGCTTCAGGCGAGGTTCGTGATGTGGAAGTCTATTGCGGCACGGTGACACTTGACAAAAAAGCATACCTGTACTTGATTGTGCAGGACATCAGCGAACGAATCAAGGTCGAAAAACAACTTAGGCGTGCGCAGAGAATGGATGCTATCGGCCATCTCACTGGCGGTATTGCGCATGATTTTAACAATATTCTCGGTATTATTTCTGGCAATATAACACTGCTGGAACGGCAGTTTAATGCCCGGCAGCCGGGCGCTGATGAAAAAACACAAAAACGCATTAAAACCATTAAGCATTCTACACAACGCGCCATTGACTTAACCAGACAATTACTTGATTTTTCACGCAGTGAGGCAAGGAGCGAAAAATCAGTGGATATCAATCAGCTAATAAACAACATGCAAACGCTGGTTTCGCATTCGCTGACACCGCAGATAGAAGTGCAACATAAACTCGCTGACAATTTGTGGGAAGCAAAAATAGATTCCGGTGATTTTGAAGATACCATGCTTAACTTATTAATAAATGCTCGCGATGCGATGTCGAGCAGTGGCAGAATAATCATTGGAAGCAGAAATATAAAGCTTGATAAACAAATTTTTGAAAATAATCCTGAATTGCCTGCGGGTGAATATATAGAGCTGGCGGTGAGTGATAACGGCGAAGGCATGTCAGCTGAACAGCAGGAGCATATTTTTGAACCTTTCTACACCACCAAGGAGCAGGGCAAGGGCACCGGGCTTGGTTTGGCAATGGTGTTTGGTTTTATCACACGTTCCAACGGCGGCATAAAAGTCTATTCAGAACCGGGCATCGGCACGACATTTAGACTTTATTTGCCGCGATATCAGGCGCAATCAGCAAAAGAACAAGCATTGCCAGAAGAAAATATGGCGCAAGAAAGTGAGGCGCTGGCGCATGGCAGTGAGACTATACTGGTGGTTGATGATGAAGTAGCGCTACTGCAACTGGCGCAGGAGTTACTGCAGACCCTGGGCTATCGGGTGCTGACAGCGAGTAACGGCAAACAGGCTTTGCAAGTACTAAGCGATGAACAAGCGGCTGGAAAAGCAACTGTCGATTTATTATTTAGTGATGTCGTCATGCCTGATATCAATGGTTTCGAGCTTGCAGAACAGGTGCAAAAGCAATTCCCGGCGGTTAAAATATTGTTGACTTCAGGTTATACCGAAAAAGCCATTGCAAACAATAATCAGGCTCGTTTTACCTCTAGTCTGCTGACTAAGCCTTACAGCGAACATGATTTGGCGCAACGGTTACGGCAGATGCTGGATGC
>CAZYCY010000324.1:0-3218 GCA_964646145.1 uncultured Thiotrichaceae bacterium | reverse complement strand
CTAAGGAGAAGGCTCTTCCTCAGACAAATCTTTATTCATCTGCGCAAGAGTCAGATCAAGTCTGATCTCACAAAAATAATGCCGCTATAATCAAAAACTAAATGAAATAAGTATTTCCGGAGAGGTAGTAGAGCAGTCAATAAACTGAGAGCAATCCTGATATTGCTCATGCACAATACCAGCGCCAACATAGACGCCGTGTTTGCTTGTAAAATAAGCTCCTGCACGATAACCGTGCGAATTTACATCGTCCATATCATCAATGAATGTTCTACGATAAAAAGCACCGATATACGGTTTTATAGTTTCAGACCTGGTAAAAACATATCTGATTTGCGGGCTGATTTTAGAAATGGCTGGACCACCTAAAAACCAGTGCTGCATATCAATGCCCAGCTCCAGACCATTAGCAACATAATAACCAACGCCCACGCCTAATACTAAATAATCATCCCGAAAGGCACTGCCAGAACCTGCGACAATACCTATACTGGTTGCACCTTTTGAAAACGCCGTACTTACACCACCAGTGCCAACGCTAGCGGCTGAAACAAAATGACTACTAACCAGCAGTATTAATACTGCTACTTGTTTACTAACGGTTTTTAAATTCATCGTTTTGTCCTTTATGTTTCGTATTTTTTATTCAAGCAAAACCAGATTTTCTTATCAAACTAATGGCTGATTATGACACTACAAATAAATCACCTGCCTGATAAAGTATCAGTCCCTGGACACGCTGACTAGCTTTTATGACCATACAAATCACGATACAGACCTTCTTTGTTAATCAATTGCTGATGATTACCTTCATCAATAATTTTTCCTGCGTCAAACACCAGCACACGATCAGCCTGCCTCACTGCACTTAAGCGGTGTGCAATGATCAATGTTGTGCGGTTTTGCAAAAACGCATGCATGGCTTCATGCAACAGTGCTTCTGTTTCGGTATCCAACGATGATGTCGCCTCGTCTAAAATCACAACTTTAGGATCGGCCAGTATCATTCGTGCAATCGCCAGACGTTGCCGCTGACCGCCGGATAAGCGTATACCACTACGACCAATAATGCTACTGAGTTGCTGCGGCATTTGCTCAACGACTTTACGCAACTGCGCTATTTCCAGTGCTTGCCAGATACGCGCATCGCTTACATCACGCCCGAGACACAAATTTTCTCTAACTGTATCATTAAACATTGCTGGCTGTTGCAACACAGTAGCCACATTTTCTCTGACCACATCCAGTCCAATCTGTTTTAAATTAACCCCATCAAAATACAGATCACCCGAATCAGCTGGATACAGACCAAGTATAATCTGTACCAACGTTGACTTGCCACCGCCACTGGCACCAACCAGCGCTACTTTTTCGCCCTCGGCAATCGACAAACTGACCCCGTCAAGCACTGGCAAACCTTCGCCATAAGAAAAACAGACGTTTTGCACGCTTAATACGACGGTGTGTTTTTCTTTAAACGGATTTTGAATGTGCGGATATTGCGGCTCAGACTTCATTGCCTGTAATTGATTGATTCTGTCAATGGCGGCATTGGCACTGTAATAACTGTACTGAATGCCTAATATTTCCTGTACCGGCCCCATCATGAACCAGAGATAGGCGTAAACAGCAAACATCTCGCCAATGCTCAATCCGCTGAATAAAACCACCACCATACTAAGACCACGAAAAATCTCGAAACCCATGAGAAAAATGAAGAATGACAATCGGTTGGCGACATCACTCTTCCAGCCAAAGGCAATCATGTTTTTTTTCAGATGTTCAGCGCGTGAAGTCACACGCTGCAGATAATGCCCTTCTCTATTACTGGCACGAATCTGCTGAATACCGTCCAGGGTTTCAATTAAAGCCTGCTGAAACAAATCGAAAGAAATGTTTTCCTTTGCTTTCAACTTTTTTACTTTTTTCCCCATCACCATGGTGAAGTAAATCACCACCGGGTTCATTAATAGAATAAACAGAGCGAGTTGCCAGTGCATCCACAGCAGTACAATAGCAACGCCGATGACGGTTAGTAGCGCAACGATAAATTTGCTTAGAGTCGCACCAATGAAGTCATCAATCGCACCGACATCCGTCACCAGGTGTGAGGCTATTGAACCCGAACCTACCGCCTCATACTCCGACATTGAAACCTTTTGCAGGTGCTGCAACAGACCCAGGCGAATCCGATAAGTCACCTCTTTTGCTACACGGGTAAATTCCCGAACTTGTAACACCACCAATATCAGGGCTACCAGCCTTAACAATATGGTTAGCAGCATAATAATGGCAATAATACCAATCGGAGTAAGCCAGCCTTGCGGGAATATAACCACTAATGTTTCAGTAATTTTTCCAGGGTTATCCAGCAATACCTCGTCAATCAATAAAGGCATTAAAAGTGGCACCGGCACGCTGAAAGAAACCGCAAACAAAGCAATAATATTTGCTAGGATTAACGGTTTTTTATGCTGTTTGACAATGGAAAATATGCTTTTCCACGAGTAAGCTTGCGCCGTTTCTGCTTGTCTCTGGTGATTCATCATAGCTGGGTTCAGAGTAACCGCTCGGCTAGCTGCTGAAAATCGTTAATTCAAAGAGTCTCGGGGTCAGGTCTTTCCGCATCTCGGGGTCACGCATCTCGGGGTCAGGTCTTTCCACGCCACATGCTCACGCTTCATCTTTAACTATCCGGCTGATCGTTGAGTAATGTTTATGAAAATAATCACCTATTTCCTTTAAAGTATAACTGCCCGATAAGTATGCTTTGCAGATAGCTGTTTTTTGATCCTTATAATTTTTTTCGTAGTATCCAAGTGACTTTGGTATTTTTCTTTTATGGAGTCGAGGAACCTCATCTAAGGATTCTTTCTGGTTAATGAGACTTTGTTTTTTATTAATAAATTCTTCTGTTCCCAGAAATATCTGATTTTTTAAATCACCCCATAATGACGGCAAACCAATGCCATTTCTTACAAAATCTATATATTTTTTTATGGCAGTTTTTCTATATTTAGCAAAATTACCTAATATCCAGTTCGTTTCTAGCCATGGTCGTGCTGGCACGTCACCAATCATGGCTTTATAGCTGCTCCATTTCCAATCATCAATGCTTTTTATTATATGCGCTCGGATAGGGTTTAATACGACATATCGTGCTAATTCTAACAGATAGGTGTCTCGTTCGACCAGAATCCCTTTATACCTGCCCTGAT
>CAZYCY010000323.1:0-3236 GCA_964646145.1 uncultured Thiotrichaceae bacterium | reverse complement strand
ATGCTACCGTCAGTCACAAAAATATGCAGCGAAAACTTATGCAACGATTAATACACTACAGGGTAAAACAATGGGACACCGGCTAACAAAAATCTACACTCGTACTGGTGATGATGGCAATACAGGTATGGCTGATGGTCGCCGTGTGGCAAAAGATGCTTTGCTGGTTCATGCCATAGGTGAGATTGATGAACTCAACAGTCAACTTGCGCTGGTTACCTGTTACGCGCCGATGTGTTTTGTGGCGATGATTCACACCATCCAGAATGATCTGTTCAATATTGGTGCAGAATTAACCATGAGTGAATGCCTGATAAAGCACAAAGATGTTGCCGCACTGGAACAGTCGCTGGATGCCTTAAATAATACTTTAACGCCACTTAAAGAATTTATCCTGCCTGGCGGTGGCGTAGCCGCATCGCATTGCCATGTCGCACGCTCCGTCTGCCGTCGCAGCGAGCGTGTTTTAGTGTGCTTAAATAAAAAGAAACCACTCAACAGTGATCTAATGGCTTATATTAACCGCCTGTCAGATTATTTGTTTGTGCTGGCGCGGGCGATTAGCAAAGAAGAGGGTAAACATGAAACTTACTGGAAGTCAGAGAGAAGCAAAAACTGAAAAGGTAGTAGCCATTACCCCATCTTCTGGTTTGTCATGATGCACATCGGCATTGACCTGGGCGGAACAAAAATTGAAGGCATTGCTTTATCCGAAACAGGCGAGAAATTGTTTCGTCATCGCATCGCCACGCCAAAGGGTGATTATAAAGGCACTTTAAACAGCATTGTCGATTTAATCAATCAAATCGAAACCAGCATCGGTGAAAAAGGCAGCATAGGTGTCTGCACACCAGGCTCCTTGTCTCCCGCCACCGGTTTATTACGAAATTCCAATTCAGTGTGTATGAATGGCAAACCGATACTGACTGATTTGCAAACATTGTTAAGCAGAGAAATAAGAATTGCCAACGATGCAAATTGCTTTGCATTATCTGAAGCCGTTGATGGCATTGCAACAGAATCTAACATTGTTTTTGGCGTTATCATCGGCACCGGTACAGGTGCGGGTGTGGTGGTCAATAAAAAAGTTCTAGTCGGTGCGAATGCGATTGCTGGTGAGTGGGGTCATAACCCCTTACCCTGGCCACAAGATAATGAACTGCCAGGACCAGAATGTTACTGCGGTAAATGCGGCTGCATAGAAACCTGGCTGTCAGGCCCGGGTATCGTCCGAGATCATGAGCTTCACAATAATGAATATTTGGATGCAGAAACATTAGACAACAAAGCACGTTTTGGAAATGAAGATGCCGACCAAACCCTGCAACGCTACGAAAATCGCCTGGCAAGAAGTCTGGCGCAGATTATAAATATCGTAGACCCTGATGCCATTGTCTTGGGTGGGGGCATGGGCAACATAAAACGTCTGTATAAAAACGTAGCAAAAATCTGGGGTGAGTATGTGTTTTCAGATGTGGTCAATACTAGATTATTAGCGCCCTTACACGGCGATTCATCGGGTGTTAGAGGTGCGGCGTGGTTGTGGCATGAGTGACACACTGCAAATACTTATGCAACGCTTTATATCTCTGATTGTGTCTTTTCGTGCGTGCGCAACGACCCAGACTTAATCAGAGGTGCCTTAGCCCTGCTTGCCCTCAGGTAGTACACTTCCCTGCCTAACTCTAAGGCGAGTAATCGCTAAAATGATATAGCCTATGCCGATATATGCAAGGTATAGAAAAATAGAATTAATTGCTGCCTGGGTATACCCAATTTCTATCACATTTATGAAAGGGTAAGGATATTGACCGGTAAGTTGCCCACGGGCATATGTATACAGCAAGTAGATGAGTGGGTATACACTCCAGGCAAAAGGGTGCCATATTGCCATCCGTTGCAGGGGTGGATAGAGCAGCCAATAAAGTATGAGTCCTGTTGGAACAAGATAGTGCAGCGCAAAATATGCCAAATTTTCATTGCAAATCTTCGCAATAGCCCACTCACGTGCCCATGTTGATAGTATCGGGCGCCTTAATCTGACCTATTTTGAATCTCAATCTTCACCTCCAGAATAAATAGAGATGCCCTATAGTAAAATATCCGAAGTAGCTTATAAGAGCGTCCGCAATTGACTGACCATTTGATAATGCGGTACTCATTGTCAGCCAGAACTGTAGCAATAGACCAAACCACGCTGTTAGACCAATCAAAACTAAAAGCCAATCAGCGAATTGCGCCACAGCGATTGATTATGGGTAAACCCGGATTGCGGTTTAAAAACACGAAACTCGCCTGAGGTTGATCTGGCAATGAAGAATATGGTGTCGGCTGCAAAAATGTTGCGATGTGAAACCGGAGCCGGAGCGATGTAGTGGTTATTCTTGAGTGTGAGAAGTATATATCGTATTCGGCTCATTCCTGCCTGTTTACGGCAAGGCATCAGCACTTGCTGCTGAATGACTACAGCAAGTGCTGATAACAGTGTTGACCAGGTAAAGGTGCAGTGCGTTACCTGTTTAGCCTTTAGCCTTTAGCCTTGTATAACTCGACGAGTTTTCTCATTTTCTCTAGACCGAGAACTCGAATCATGTGGTTGCGGCAGGCCAGCTTTTGCTTGATAATGGTGCCGCGTACAGTAAGCATCCGGGAAGAGATACTCTGCAATACGCTGCCGGGCGCTCCGGCAAGTGCCGCATCATGCAGTTGTTTTTCCAGCTCAATGACGGCTTGCACCATCTCTTTCATTTGCGGCTGAGCATGTTTGCGCCAGACTTTTAGTGAATTTTTTTGTTCGTCGCTGAGATCAAGTGCCTCGGCTTGCATTGTGACCACCATCATCAGATTCGGCATGGGGTTGGCATGTTTTAATGATGCCATCATCTGTTCTTTTGAGGGTTGAGCCAGCGACAGTGTAGAAAATAGTAGTGCTGCTCCAGCTACGGTGAAAATCAGTGCTTGTTTCATGACTTTGTACTCCTGGATGATTAAGTACGGGAAGTATAAACGCCCTTTCCAGGCATAGTCAAATCAAACGCATTTTTGTAGCTTCTCAATAAGTCGGGGCAGTTTATGGTTTTGAGACACGCCGTGAATACATCCCTGTAGGCTTGACGGTAGCATCCCTGCTACCGACAGTCTCAAAACCATAAACTGCCCCGACTTATTGAGAAGCTACGCATTTTTGTTCTGATTGGTTGAAAATGGTAGTATCTTATGTACTCGAGTTTAGGGCA
>CAZYCY010000322.1:0-3237 GCA_964646145.1 uncultured Thiotrichaceae bacterium | reverse complement strand
CAATGAAAACAATGAGATATGAAAAAACATGTTAAAGAAAAGCCATTACATTGTGTATTATTTCGCCTGGTTGATCATTGGTCTGTTTTTTGGGACTGGAGTTTTATTATTTCGTGGCGACATCAGCATTGACTTAGCACAAAACAGCGGGCACACAGATAGCCCGGTCAGCAGTATCAACCCCACGCATAATATGCATAGTGGTTTTGCAGATGCAGTAATGAAGGCAGCACCTGCAGTGGTCAGTATTCAAACCATTGTCTGGTCAGAAGCCGGCACGGAAACAGGCATAGAAAAAAAAGGTCAGGACAAACTATTACAACAATTTCTAGACGGAAGCTCAATCCAAAGCTCTCGGCACAAAGCTGAAACCAGCTCTGGCTCGGGCGTAATCATTGATAAAAATGGCTATATACTGACCAACTACCACGTTATTTCAGGGCGAAACGAAATACGCATCAGACTACACGATGGTCAGGTCGCAAAAGCAGAACTTATCGGCTCCGACCCTGATACCGATCTTGCCGTTCTAAAAATAAACTTTAAAAACCTGCCGACACTAAACATTGCAAACATCGCCCGGATCAGAGTGGGTGATATTGTACTCGCCATTGGCGACCCTTTTGCTCTAGGACAAACCGTAACACAAGGTATAATCAGCGCCACTGGCAGAACCCATGTTTCACGAAATACCTATGAGAACTTTATTCAGACTGATGCTGCCATCAATCCAGGAAACTCGGGCGGCGCATTAATTAACATCGAAGGTGAAATTGTAGGCATTAACTCAAATATTTTTTCCAGCACAGGAAGTTTTCAGGGAATCAGTTTTGCCATTCCCATCGATTTAGCGCAACAGGTAGCACAACAAATAATTCAACACGGCTACGTTGTAAGAGGCTGGCTTGGTGTTGAAGGACAAGAATTAACCTCTCAGATATTACGCACTATAGACCTTGATTCGATGCACGGTATTTTAATAACCGATGTCGATAAAGGTGGCCCTGGTGATAATGCCGGCTTAAAACGTGGCGATATCATTACCCAAATCAATCAACAGGACATTCTTGGCACGAATGAGATTTTAAACTTGATCGCTGCCGGTAAACCCGGCGACGAGTTTTTAATTGAGGGCATCAGACAACGGCAGAGTTTTATGACCAAGGTAACGCTGGGACAACGACCATTAATGAGCCAATGAAAAAAGCGGTGGATAGTGGGTAGTTAAAAACCAAAAAAATATTGCTGCACTCTGTGAATAATTTTAAAACTCACTATTCACTGCTTTTAATAGTGCACCAACAAACGCCAGATTTTCCTCTGGCGTACCAACCGTCACCCGCAAACAATTTCTAAGCAACCCAGCATCGGCTTTCATATTTTTTATCAGCACACCCGATTGCTTTATACTTTCAAAAACATCGTTAGCATTTTTATCTAACACTCGAAACAAAATAAAATTTGCCTGACTTGGAAACACTTCCAACTCCGGCATGGTTTTCATTTTGTCTAATAACAACTCACGCTCATCACGAATTAATGCTGCCTGTGTATCCAGCACATCAATATTATCCAGTACAAACTCTGCCGACATTTGCGTTAAAACATTAATATTATAAGGCAGTCGTATTTTATCAATTTCATTGATAATGTCAGGATGCCCACACAACAAACCCAAACGCAAACCCGCTAAACCCATTTTTGAAACCGTACGCATCACCAATAAATTATCAAACTCAGTCAAGCGGCGCATAAAACTGCTTTGCGCAAAGGGATGATAAGCCTCATCCAGCACTACCATGCCCGGTGCCATTAAAATTATTTCTTCAATATCTTTTTTGTTATAACAATTCGCTGACGGGTTATTTGGATAGGCGATAAAAACAATTGCTGGCTGATGCTGTTTAATGGCTTGCCGTGTTCGTCCCATATCAAGAGAGAATTTTTCGTTTAATGCAACCCCAACGTATCTAATACCAACAAAATCAGCAATCATTTTGTACATCACAAAACCGGGATCAAATGACATCAAACAAACGTCCGGGAGTTTATTTTCGTGATCAGCCACCGCCATCGCCAGCATTTGTATTAATTCGTCCGAACCATTGCCCAGCACGATAGCTTTATCTTCAGGCACCCGCATAGCCTGGCTTATCTTTCTACGCAAGGCACTGGCTGACGGATCAGGGTAACGGTTGAGCTCTGCTCTACTTATCCGGGCTTGTAATTGAAGCTTTAATTCCTCAGATAACGGATAAGGGTTTTCCATTGCATCCAGCTTAATTAAGCCACCTGCATCAGCAACATGGTAGGCCTGAATACTTTTAATAACAGGGCGAATCTTTTGTAAACAGTTTTTTAATGGTGTGTTCATAATAAAAAAGACAAGAGCCCTTTGCGCAATACAGGCACAAAAGAGAAACAGAGCAAAACTTTGCTGATTGAGGCAGGAAACGCAGCGAATAGCGGGCTATTGGCAAGTTTTCTAAGCAAAAGCAGTGAAATTTTAGACATTTTTATTCGTGAATGTTATCGTGTGAGGGTCTCAAGTAACAAAACATGAGCGGATGGTAACAAACAGCACAAAAAAACACATTAAAAATATTTTTATTTTTTAGCTTGAAATTAAAAAACCAGCTACAGATTATTTAACAACAAACAATACCCTTTAATAGGAGATTTATTATGAGCTTAATGCGTTATAACAATCCCTGGAATTTATTAAATAGTCTACAGCGTGAACTATACAGCCCTGAGTATAATCGCCTAAGTGACGACGATGCTTCTGTTGCCACCGCTAACTGGGCACCTTCTGTTGATATACGAGAAGATGAAAAAGCCTTTACTTTACTGGCTGATATCCCCGGCGTCGACCCAAAGATATTGAAATATCAATGGAAAAAGGCGTGTTGACCATAAAAGGTGAACGCCAGTCTGAAAACGTCGAAGAGAAAGAAAACGATCGCCGCGTTGAACGACTAAGCAGTCAGTTTTACCGTCGATTTACCCTGCCTGACACTGCCGATGCCGATAAAATTGAGGCCAAATCAGAGCATGGTGTCATCACCATTACCATACCAAAACAGGAAGTAGCCGTTTCACGAAGAATTGAAGTGAAATGAAACATTGATCATTGCACGAGAAAACGGAGTAAACCACTAATAAATGCCCAGGCATTGTGAGCACATCTCTGACAATGCCTGGAACGCATTAATCGTTGCATAAGTTTTCGCCATC
>CAZYCY010000321.1:0-3238 GCA_964646145.1 uncultured Thiotrichaceae bacterium | reverse complement strand
TAATAGGAGCAGTACTGGTAGAAAAAAATAGCACAGACATACTTGCCAGACAGCGCACAGCACTCAATAAAATCATAATCGCCACGGCTATTGTGTTCACATTAGCCGTAGTAGGTCTTATGCTATTTAGTGGCTTATTAGCATTCCGAATAAAAAAACTTCAACGCGAAGTTTCTACTGCTATCGACACAGATGGACGTTTATTAAACGATACAATAGTCGCCAGCAGAAATGCAAATGATGAAATCGGTGAACTATCACGTGGCTTCTCAACACTTTTATCAAAATTAAAAAGCTATACAGGCTTTCTGGAAAGCGTACCGAGAACGCTTCGACATGAGATATTAAACCCTCTAAATACAATTAGTATGTCACTGCAAAAAATGAGTGCTGACACCGCGTTTGATAAGAGCCTCATAGATAGTTCAAAACAGGCAATAAGGCAACTTGAACTTATTGTGCATAGCTTAACGGAAGCGGCAATCATATTGATGATGCATTATATCAGGATGAGAAAGAAGCATTTGATCTAGCGCTATTAGTGGCAGAATATGTATCAAATATTAAAATTAAACACTCAGAAAACCAGTTCTCATACAGCGGACTCGATTCTGGTATTTATATCCAGGGTAATGATTTACGAATAATACAGTTACTCGACAAACTAAAAGACAATGCTATCGATTTCGCAGCAAAGAACACGAAAATTGAATTTGAATTAAAGGTTAATCAACCCAACCATGCAAGCTTAAGCATCTGCAATAAAGGCACACTAATACCTGACAACATTATCAGCACTTTATGCAAAAATATCACGTCTTACAGGCAAGGTGCGAGAAGAGTTCCGCATCTTTGAATTGGCTTATACGTAGCATCACATATTGCCAGACATCATAAAGGATCATTAAAAATAATTAATAAAAGTAATAAAGATGGAGTATGTGTGATTTGTCTGTTCCCAATACTAAAATGAAAAAATTGTAACTTCTGTGTCATGTCCCGCAAAACGTTTGTTTAACCACTTCATCCGGTTCGGGCGGGCGCATATAACGATCCTTTCCTTTTTGTTGCACATACGGCTGCTGCAACACCTCATGCAAGTTAAAAAACACTGAAAAATCATCATGATCTTCTGCCGCTCTTATCGCTGCTTCAATCTGATGATTGCGTGGGATATAAACCGGATTTACCGCCTGCATTTTTGCCTGTCGTTCTACCTCGCTTTGTTTATCTTCACTTAAACGTTTTCGCCATTTAATTACCCAGTTATCAAACTGTTCAGGGCTATCAAACAGGTTTCTGCAATCGCTGTCATGCTCTGATGCTTGTTTTGTAGCTTGTGATAGCCGCGACAGGTGAAAAAACGTTAGTGTAAAATCAGCATTGTTCTCTGCCATTATGTTGAACAATTCTTCAATAAGCACTTCATCCTGTTCTGTTTTATCGAACCGTGATAACAAGCCACATTTGACTCGCATACCAGTCAGCCAATGATTTTTATAAGATTCAGCATAGGTTTTTAAAATATCCTGTGCGACCGCAACCGCCGCTTGAGTGTCATTTGCCAGAATGGATAACAGCGCTTCTGCCAGCCGTGTTAAATTCCACAAGCCAATGGATGGTTGGTTGCCATAAGCATATCGCCCCTGACGGTCGATGGAACTGAACACCTGTTCATGATCGTAGTCATCCATAAATGCACACGGCCCATAATCAATCGTCTCCCCGGCGATTGACATGTTGTCGGTATTCATCACGCCATGAATAAAACCCAATTGCATCCACTGTGCAATCAGCGCCGCCTGACGTTCAACTATGGTCTTGAATAGAGCCACATAAGGATTCTCCGCCTCACTTGCCTGCGGATAATTGTGTTCGATAACAAAATCAGCTAATTTCTGTATCGCTGCCACATCACCTCTTGCTGAAAAATACTGAAATGTACCGACACGGACAAAACTCGTTGCAATGCGTGTGATAATGCCGCCCGGCAATAACCGCTCTCTCGCCACTTGCTCGCCCGTTGTCACTATTGCTAATGCGCGCGTAGTGGGCACACCCAATTTTGCCATTGCCTCGCTGACTAAATACTCACGCAGCACCGGACCCAAAGCAGCCCGCCCGTCTGCACCACGAGAATATACTGTACGCCCCGAACCTTTAAGTTGCATGCTAAAGGAACCGCCATTTGGACTAACAAGATCACCTAATAAAATCGCACGACCATCGCCCAACTGCGGGTTAAAGTGAGCAAATTGATGACCTGCATAAACCATTGCTAATGGTTCTGCACCATCTGGAATGAAGTTACCCGAAAAAATCTCTACACCCTTCACCGAATTCAAATCGGCAGCAGACAGCCCCAGTGATTCAGCAAGGTTTTCATTTAATTTAATTAATGCAGGGCTAGCAACGGGTGATGGGCGAGTTTTTACGTAAAACGTTTTTCCTAATGCTACGTATCGATTATTAAAAAGGATGGGATTCAATTTATTCTCTGTGGTTACACTGATATACCTTTCAGTTTAACTTACTAGCCGTTTCACAAAGTCAGAGAAAAACTATGGGAATGTCTGCAGCAGGCTGTTGAGAAACTCTTAATCTGAACGTAAGACACAGAATTTTTTTAATTGTCTATCCACACGGGGTGAGCATATCGCCCCACAACTGCAATGACCACATCCTGGCACGTCTATCTGCAGTCACTGAGAGCTTCTTTGATACTCTAAAAACAGGAATGGGTTCACGGGAAAAACCATCGCCGCAAATCACCGGCAGTTAAAAGGGTTGCGCGTCTTTTACGCGACGCTTTTAACTGTCCGAGTGGATTTGCTTTGTTATGTTCTTTCAATCCAATAACCTGGTTTTCTGCTATTGTGCATTACAGCGACAACAAAAACTGTTTTACCATTAAATTGATAAATTATTGAAAAAGGGAACTTGCTTAGCAAAAACCTACGAAAGCCTTTTGAGAATTTTGGCCATGTATCTGGAAACTCAATAATTGCTTGATATGCAACTTCAAGTTCAGACAGAAAATCCTCACCCAAACCGTTAGCTTTATTTTGATACCATGTGTAAGAAGATTTCACCTCATGTTCAATATCAGGGTGAAATATGATATTAGTCATTTTACCCTTTTACTTTGTTTTTTATCGTATCCCACGAAACGCCTTTTGTAGTTCCTGACTCAAGCTCCATAAACCTTTTTTGAGCTAACTCACTCCATGCTTCGTCT
>CAZYCY010000320.1:0-3247 GCA_964646145.1 uncultured Thiotrichaceae bacterium | reverse complement strand
TCCCTGTTTTACCTTCCCCGCCTGATCTCTGGAGTAGCGTGCACATGGTGGAAGCAGTACAACAGGCGCACGCAGTTAACCCCGGATTACACGCTTATTTTGTACGTAATCAAGTTGAACCCAAAAGCGCCCTGTCCAACGCCATGCGTCAGGCCATTGCCTCCTGTGGACTGCCAGCACTTGAAAGCACGCTGGGACGGCGTGCTGCTTATCGTTGGGCTGCACTGGAAGGCATCAGCGTTTACCAGTTTGGTGCACGAGGGGAAAAAGCCGTTAGTGACATTGAATCCATAATTGAAGAGGTTTTAAATCATGACTAAACTCGAAGACAAACTCCTTGCCAGCATCAATAAGCCAGAAGTAGTGGCACATGGACGTGCCGTTAACGGACCAAAGGATGGACAAACAAAAAAGGTGCAGCCAAAAAAAACTGCCAAGACACAAACCAGTAAAGCAAAAACGGTCGCAAGCAAACCAACTACAAGCGCAAAAAAAACCACCAGTGCAAAAACCAGAACCAGGCAAAAAAAGGTAAGCAAGAGTGCAAAGCAGTCTACCTTGTTTCCACAACGTGTTTGGCCTGATTAAATAATTATGAATTACGAGTTATGAATTAACCGCTTGGCACGTTTATTGATCGTAATTAGAGAAAAACAAATGAAAAGAACAAACACATACACAACACCAAAAAAACAATTCATAATTAATCATTCGTCATTCCCGCATGTTTTTAGCGGGAATCCATTGTTTTACGCTCTAGATTCCGTCTAAAAACATGACGGAATGACGTTGTTAATTAATTCGTTATTACTAATTCGTAAATCGTAATTCATAATTAATAAAATGGCTATTCAATTAACAGAATATCAAGACTTATTAGAAGACCTGGGTGAACACGCAGGAGAAGTGCTGGAGGCAACCTGGCACGAAGCGGTACGGGTATTCAGCCCCCGCGGTTTGCAGGCATATCTTGAAGGCGCAGCCGGACTAAAATCCCTTGGTCGGGGCACCGACCTGGTAATCTCCTATATCGAAAGTGCACCTCTGGTCGCCAAAGAGATTGGCGAACAGGCCGTTCCCGAACTGCTTTCTACCGCCATCCAGATGTATTCACGAACCAGTGCTGAAGTATTATCACTGGTATTTTCCACCGCAGCAACAGCAGCAAACCGTCTCGGTGAGCTGGATTTATTTAAAGCCTATCTAAGCCTGCTAAACAACCTGGTGGCAAAAGCACCGCGCGCAATACGCCCCTTTCTGGAAAACCTGGACGTATTGTTAGGCCAACTTACCCTCGGCGGGTTGCGCCGCTGGATTGCATGGGGTATATCCGCCTACCGCAACGATTTTGATGCGCAGGCAAGTTATTTCGGTCTTAAAAGTGAACAGTCCAAAGCAGTATTACAGCAGGAACAACGAGGCGTACTGTTTGTTAATGTACAGCGCCGGCTGAACATGTATCTACGTTCTTTGTGGGGACGTGATTTTTTTATCCGCCCTACTTCCGGAGATTTTGAAACCCGTGAAGGTTATCGCCCGTATATCGAACACTATTTTATTCACCTGCCGGATGCATTCGATGACTACAAACCAGAAGCTGCAACAGAAGAGACACCTGCGGTATCTGGTATGGACGTGTATCGTGCCAGTGCCGCGCATGCGGCTGCCCATGTCGTATTTTCCAGTTACGATACTGAGGCAGAAGATTTAAGTGTGTTACAAAAGCTGATGATCGGCGTGATCGAAGATGCACGCATTGAAACACTTGCCGTGCAAAGCTTTCCTGGTATGAAAAAACTGTGGATTAGTTTACTGCCCGCCAATCCCTCTCTGAATGAAGGACTGCAACCCATACTGGACCGGCTGGCGCGTGCATTACTGGATGAAGACTATGTCGATGGTCACCCACTGGTCACTCAGGCACGTAACGCCATAGCTACTGCCGAAGCACGTTTGCATGAACCCGAACTGGCGCGTGAAATTGGACTCAATCTTGCCGAACAGGTCATTGCTCAAGGTATTGCACTCAACTCCAGAACCGATCAATACAGTACGCCCTATCGAGACGATAACCGCTGTCTGTGGCAATCGCCTGATTTTAGAGAAGAAGGGCATGAATTATTACCTGGTGAAACTGAGCAGGTACGAAAATACGTCAGCATCATGGCAATGGTTAACGAAGTCGAAGTGGAAAATGCGGGTGACGATGCCCAGGAAATCTGGGTACTGGAAACAGAACTGTTTCCTTATGAAGATGAAGGCGAATCCTACAATGACAAAGAGGGCAAAGAGCCCATATCCTCACCCATTCATTACCACGAATGGGATTACCAGACCCAACTGGAACGCCCGAACTGGGTAACCTTGCTGGAAAAACGCCCAAAAATGGGCAATCCGGATGACATTGAAGAAATACTGGAGCGCCATAAACCGCTGGTGCGTCGCCTCAAACAACTAATTGAAGCAGTACAGCCGCAGGGCGTGATACGCCAGCGTAAAGTCGAAGATGGTGACGACATTGATCTGAATGCAGCCATTGGCGCAATGATCGATATCCGCCGTGGTGTGCAACCCGATCCACGTATCGGTATTCGTACCACCTTACAGATTCGTGACCTTTCTGTGTTATTACTGATTGACCTGTCCGAATCAACCAATGACCCGTTGCCAACGTCTAAATCGGCTGCCACAGCAGGGTCAACAACAGGCGTTACTATTGAAGGACAGCTATCCCCAGACAACAATGGTGAGGGTGACAAAAGCGATGAAGTCACCATACTCGACATGTCACGAGAAGCCGCCACCCTGATGGCAGAAGCGATGGACAAAGTGGGCGACCCGTTTGCCATCCACGGCTTCGATTCAAATGGCCGGCACGATGTCGAGTATTACCGCTTTAAAGATTTTGACGAAGATTATAATGAAGATGTAAAAGGACATTTAGCCGGTATGACGGGACAGTTATCAACCCGCATGGGCGCAGCCATACGTCATGCTGGCAGTTTGATGAATCAACGCGCCAGCAGTAAAAAAATACTGTTTATACTGACCGATGGCGAACCTGCCGACAATGATGAAACTGATCCGCAATACCTGCGTTTTGACACCAAAAAAGCGGTTGAAGAATTAGCCCGTAACGGCATCAACACCTTTTGTTTAACGCTGGATCCGTACGCAGACCAATACGTTTCGCGCATCTTCGGTGCAAAAAACTACCTGGTGCTGGATCATGTATCACGTTTACCAG
>CAZYCY010000319.1:0-3250 GCA_964646145.1 uncultured Thiotrichaceae bacterium | reverse complement strand
ATCTGGAGAATCCTCAATACTAACATGTGTGGCAAGGACACCATTGTCACCATTTTCTATACCGTATACTTGCAGGAACTGACTGTTTACTTTATTTGCCAAGTCTACCCGCGAGAATGGATTATCGTTGATGTCTTCCATGAAAGTACTGTTATTAACGGTGACCATTATGTACTTAGTGTGATAGTTCATTTTAAAACTGTAGGCTGTCGCTTCAGTAGCGACCGCCTCCATTTCTACACTGCCCTCACGCAGTTGTATTTCTTCTGCCAGCAAAACACCGTTTGTTACTTCACCTTCAACTTCGACTCTAAGACCATTTTCAAGAGTTGGCGTTGTTGGTATTTTTTCTGCCATAGAAGCATCAATCGATATGCCATCAATTTTAAATGTGGATGAAGCTGGATCAAAGTTAGTGATGCTGCCTTCAATTTCGACATCAACACCTTCGGCTGGGCTGTCGTCTTCAATGTCGACCTCTGATGCAGATATGGATGCTCCCTCCTCGGTATCGGTAGTACCTTCTACTTCAACAAACTGTCCATTCTCCAGCTCGGCAAAATTTGTGCCGCCAGCTATTATTTCGCGTGTAACAGAACCGGTAGTGAGGGTAAAGGTAGCCGCTGTTAGCTGAGAAATTGTACCGTTGACTTCAACTTTAGTGACGTGGGGAACAAATTCATCTTTTTTTACTATAGCAGTCGCTTTCAATATACCGCTGGCATCAAAAAAACCGCTGATCTGAATATTGTCATTAGTTGTGATGTTGTTAAAATTAAGCAACAACGGATCGGCAAATACCGTAGTGGCTTTATTGATCCTGACCGATATTCCCAGCACGGCAAAGGTTTTGTTTTGCGGATCCACCGTTGTGATAGGGGAATTAATCGGACCTTCCAGTTGGTCATCAAATACAACTTTGCTGGCTGTGCCGGTTATACCATCAGTATTGATGCTGCCTGATATTTTTACTCGCATGCCTTCTGATAGCCGGTGTTCCATTTGGTTTCGCGTACCAATAACACCTTCTAAGTCAAAGTCAGCATCGTCGGTATTAAATTCAACCCCATTAACAAATATACTACCAAAGCTCGTAATACTGCCCGATGAAATAAAACCTGAACCGCCGATACCCGCTAGCTCGCCAACGCCAACGTCACCGCTGGTACAGGCGACCAGCGTTAGTGCGATTGCGGCACTCAGGCTGCTTCTTTTAAGTAACGTATTCATTACTGTTCTCCTGAACTTTTTTGTTCATAGTAATAGATGCCCAGACTGACGTAACACGCGTTTTCGTCATTCGGATTTACTTCATGTTTGCTTATCCAGGCATCGAGTTGTTCGAGCAAGGTCTGCGATTTTTTATTTGATAATTGTTTAAATTCGTGCAACGCGTTTTTGTTGAGTAGTGCGCTAGATACTTTTCGCTGGTAGCGTTTAGTGTTGTTTTTGTCAATTAAGTTATGGTCGATGGTGTTGAGTAATTCACTGGTATCGACGCCTAATATACGGATGATTGCTGCAGAGTCTTTACCGGGGACATAGGCTTGTTTGATTAAATATACTTTGTTGTCTTCCACCTCAATGCATTCGGCATTAACTAGCAGATCCAACATGGCTTTTGGGGTAATGTCGCCACTGTATTGTTTTACCAGAGCAGCGAAAGAGCCTTTTTCATCACTTAGTGGCAAAACTCTGGCATTTCCCTGCGCATCAGTAAAGCCGTCTTCATTGACCCAGCCACTAATGACACGGACAGCACGGTTGTATTTTTGTTCAACATCCACACGTTGTGTCTGTTTCAGTTCATTTAAGCGTTTGACTTCTTTGCGTGATAAGCCGGTTTGAGCAGAGACGCTGGATACGGTGGTTTTTTGTTGATTTTTTTTGCCAATTGCAAAGGCCTCATCAACATAGGCTTTGCGTGCCAGTTCTTCAAAGCTGCCACAGGAAACACCATTACGTAGCATGACGCGTATCAATGGGCGCAGTATTTTCATTGCGCTTTGATTTAAAATGCTGTTTAATGAATCTGGCATAAGGATAGTATGTTAGTTTTTTATTTCTTACAATTGGGATTATAATCCCACGTTTCAAAAAGTCAACCGTTTTTTACCTTAAATAAATTTTGATTATTACTTTTTGTTCTGAATTCAAGTAATTTGCATTTTCTACATCAGTTTCTCATGCACAAAACCTGAAAGGTGATAGTGCTACTTTTGAATTTACTTTGTATACCAATGGCTTATGTTTTTTTTGCGTTCGGTTAGTTTTTCAAGGATAAAGTATCGCAACAAGTCTCCCGTTATCAGCATGTTGTGGATGTTGGCACTTCTTGTCCCTGCTTCTGCAAATGCAGATAAGTCTCAGTGGGAGTTGGGTATTGGGCTGTCTGTGCTCGATATTCCCTTTTATCCTGGGTCATCACAGAGCGCAACTTACGTTGTGCCGATACCTCACGTTGTTTTTCGTTCGCAGAGGCTAACGGTTGATAATGGCTTGCAGGCGACTTTTCTAAAAACCCCCAGGGTACGTATTGATTTAAGTGCAGGTTTTGGTGTCCCCGTTAATAGTGAAGAAAGCACTGTTCGTCAGGGGATGCCAGATATTGATCTAGTGTTACAGATAGGACCTTCAGTAGAAATCACCATAGCAGGCGGTCGTTTCAAAGCCAATCATACTCGTCTGGAATTACCAGTGCGAATGGCAGTAGCGACAGATTTCAGCTCGACGCAGCAAGTCGGCTGGATATTTGCACCGCGATTAACCTTCGAAACACGCCGACCTCAAAAAACTGGCTTTGCTTATTTGTTTTCAGGCGGGTTACGTTATGCCACCGAAACATATCATGATTATTATTATGAAGTTGATCCGGCTTTTTCCGGGTTAATGCGCCCGGCGTTTGATGCTGAGCAAGGTTATGGCGGGTTGTTCCTTAATGTCATTGCTAACTGGCGTACGGATCATTTAATCTATTTTGCCTTTGTGCGTTACCAGAACCTCAGTGGTGCCGCATTTGTCGATAGCCCATTGATTGAGCAGACGGACTATTTTTTTATTGGTGGCGGTTTAACATGGGTGTTTGCGACAAATATATAACCCTGATTTGTATAAGCCTGCATCTCATCTGACAGGCAGTGTCTGATATTGAATGGCTGTGTTCGCTACATAGCAGGCGCTAACAAGCTAAAAGTATTTAGCCGCGAAGGACGCAAAGCGCGCAAAGAAAAGCAAAAAAGCTTATTATTTT
>CAZYCY010000318.1:0-3255 GCA_964646145.1 uncultured Thiotrichaceae bacterium | reverse complement strand
TTATGGCTTCTCTGTAATTTTCGCTACGATTTCTATTCTCGGACAAGCTCCTAGCACACACTTATAACAATAAATTCCCCGATCTTTTTAATGCTCGATATTGCTTACACTATTTCTGTCTGGATTCTGCCTGTTTTATTTGCCATTACTTTGCATGAAGTTGCGCATGGCTGGGTGGCAAATAAATTAGGCGACCCTACAGCGAAAAATTGTGGCAGGTTGACTATAAATCCGCTAAAACACGTTGATCCAGTTGGAACAATAGTGGTGCCACTACTGTTGGCGATGGTCAGCCCTTTTATTCTGGGCTGGGCTAAACCGGTACCGGTTGAGCCGCGTTATTTTAAATCACCGATGCTGGACATGGCGCTGGTGGCGGTGGCAGGTCCAGCATCAAATTTTATTATGGCCTGCTTTTGGGCAATGTTTATTTTGCTTGTCATTAATACCACCAGTTCACCTGACGCGTTATCGTTTCTGACGGAAATGGGTAGAAACGGTATTATTATTAACATTATTTTAATGGTGTTAAATCTGTTACCGATTCCCCCGCTAGATGGCAGCCGCGTGCTTGCCGGTATTTTGCCAGCACCCCTGGCAAGACCTTATATGCAGTTGGAAAGATTCGGTATGGTTATTATTTTACTGTTACTTGTCAGTGGCATACTCGGGAAAATTTTATGGCCACTGGTACAGTATTTCATTAACCTTATTGGTCTTATGTTTGGGCTTTAGTTTTACCTGAATTGTCACTGAAAATACGGATTTAGCGCTTAAGGGCATCCCTATTAATAATGGACGATGACACAGTGTAAAATGGTAAGCAATCAGTTAGCAAAGGGTTAGAAAAATTGAATACAGTAGCAAAACAGCACCAGCGCGTATTATCTGGCATGCGACCTACCGGTCGTTTGCATTTGGGGCATTATCATGGTGTCCTAAAAAATTGGGTGCAATTACAACACGAATATGAATGTTTCTTTTTTGTTGCTGATTGGCATGCCTTAACCACGCATTATGAAGATCCCTCCATTATAGAACAAAGCACCTGGGATATGGTGGTTGACTGGTTGGCTGCCGGCATCAGCCCAGGCTCGGCGAAATTGTTTATTCAGTCAAAAGTGCCAGAGCATGCCGAGCTACACACCCTGTTATCAATGATTACCCCGCTGAGTTGGTTGGAGCGGGTACCAACCTATAAGGATCAGCAGGAGCAGTTAAAAGAAAAAGATTTAGCAACCTATGGATTTCTCGGTTATCCTTTACTGCAAAGTGCAGACATTTTGGTTTATAAGGCAGGGTTAGTGCCAGTGGGTGAAGATCAGGTGGCACATGTTGAGTTAACTCGTGAAGTGGCTCGACGTTTTAATCATCTTTATGGGCGAGAGCCAGATTTTGAAGAAAAAGCAAAGCAGGTAGCAGCAAAAATGGGCAAAAAAAATGCCCGCATGTTCTTTAGCTATCGCAAAGACTATCAGGAAAAAGGAGATGTAGAAGCATTAAGTGTGGCACATGCTTTGCTTGACTCACAGCAGAATATTTCAATTGGTGATAAAGAACGCCTGTTTGGTTACCTGGAAGGCTCCGGTAAAATTATTTTGCCGGAACCTCAGGCATTGTTAACCCCTGCCTCTAAAATGCCGGGTCTGGATGGTCAGAAAATGTCCAAGTCATATAACAATACCATTGCCTTGCGTGACAATCCTGAGTTGATAACGAAAAAAATACGCACCATGCCGACCGATCCGGCAAGAGTGCGTCGAAACGATCCGGGTGACCCTGCTAAATGTCCGGTATGGGAGTTTCACGAAGTTTATTCTGACGATAGTGTCCGTGAATGGGTGCAGGAAGGCTGTAGAAGTGCCTCGATTGGTTGTGTAGAGTGCAAACAACCGGTCATTGATTCGGTATTAGCCGAGCTAAAACCAATGCAGGAACGAGCCAGAGAATATGAAGAAGATATTTCCACGGTCAGAACCATCATTGAAGAAGGTAATGAAGTAGCCAGAGAAGTTGCCCGTGATACACTGGAAGACGTAAGAAAAGCAATGGGCATTGCGTATTTGTAATGATTTACTTGTTTAAGGCAAACATCACACGTTATTAATACTTATGCAACAATTTATATAATGGCACATCCAGATAGACAGCAAGCAGACATTCAGAAAACACAGCTTTTATCGCAGAAAAAATCTGTAAAAGGCACGCCTGTCGAGAAAAAAAGTGCCGGGCAACTTAATAAAAAAGATCAGTTGGTCACTCAATTAAGTGGTCAGAGTGAAATGCCTTTTGCCCTGGTTCAGGGAGAGCCGCTCACTGTGGTTCCGCAGGATTTATATATTCCTCCCGATGCCCTGGAAGTGATTCTTGAAGCTTTTGAAGGACCGCTGGATTTATTGTTGTATTTAATCAAGCGGCAGAATCTGGACATCCTGGACATACCACTGGAAGAAATCACTCGTCAGTACATGTCCTACATCGATATGATGCAGAATTTAAAAATTGAGCTGGCAGCAGAGTATCTGTTAATGGCAGCAATGCTGGCTGAAATTAAATCACGCATGTTGCTGCCACGACAAGTGCAAAGTGAAGACGAAGAGGATCCGCGGGCAGAACTGATTCGTCGCCTGCAGGAATACGAAAGGTTCAAGAATGCCGCACAGAACATTGATGAAATGCCGCGAGTCAGCCGTGAAATTTATTTGACCGATATCGAACCGCCAGAAATCCATCAGGATAGACCGGTGCCGGAAGTTGATCTGCGTGACTTGATGCTGGCTTTTAAAGATGCCATGGCACGTGCGGATATGTATTCACATCATCACATACAACGAGAGGCACTGTCGGTGCGCGAACGCATGAGCCGCGTACTGAGCGCTATTAGTGCTGACGGCTTCACCAGCTACACCAGTTTATTTACCATCGAAGAAGGGCGGCGAGGCGTTGTGGTGACATTATTGGCTATTTTAGAACTGGTTAAAGAACAATTGATTGAACTGGTGCAGACCGGTATGTTTACACCCATTCATATACAGGCAGTTGGTTCGCAATCAAATGCAATACAGGCAAATGAGTCTTAGGACTCAGGATCAAATAACTTACGAAACTTAACTTGCCTTTTTGCTCCAGCTTGAATGATCTCAAATCGTTGCGTAGCGCAACTATGCGCCTTTTGAGATCATCCAATCTGAAACAAACTACGGCGTTAAGTTCCGCATCTTATTTAATCCTGAGTCCTTAGTGAGAAAGAAGGCA
>CAZYCY010000317.1:0-3266 GCA_964646145.1 uncultured Thiotrichaceae bacterium | reverse complement strand
GCTGAATACCGAGTTTTAATAAACTTACTATTTTTTGTGCCACGTTTCACCTGGCTTTAGCTGTTTTCTTTTACCGTCTACAGTTATTGTTACTTTTCTATTTTTACCAATGCTGCCCTGATGAACTTTTATATCTCCTATCCTTGAACCTTTCAGGGTGTTTTCATTGTTTATCCAGACAACACTTTTACCATCACTTCGTGTCATAAAGCCGGAGACTTTTATTTTTTTTGTTTGTGCCACGGGCGTCGGCTTGGTGGTTTTTCCTGAACGTGCGGCATCAATCTGTGCGCGTTGTTTTTTATCGGTAAAAAGAGTCTGCAAATCAGCTACATCATATTCCGCATGCAAAACATTACTGCATGTCATGCATAAAAAAGTCGTTATTAGTAGTTGTATCCTCATTACTCTTATCCAGCGTTGTTACGGTCATTATTTGTTTTTGATTTTTTAAAGGTATACCAGCCAAGTTCGCAATAAGCTTTCAGATTGTTATCAATCATGTTATTTGAAGCAATAACATCCTTACTAATATTTTGTATATCACAGCGTTCTACGGTAAATAAGCCATCGGCTTTTGTTAAATCATTTAACAATGCAAACAGGTCGCCTTCATGCGCCATCTTGATATCCAGTGTCATTACGCTTTTAAACACATCGATATCACGATACTGATTTGTTAAATTATTTTTGTTTAATAGTTTCTGTTTAGAAACAGTGTATTTTACTGAAGGCATACCACGTTTTTTAGCTGTACTCTGAAGGGTTTCAAACCAACTCAGCCGATCTTCTGAACCGACTACACCCTGGTTGACCAGCTCTAAAAAATTGCTTTCAAACTCGTCAATTATCTGATTGTTTTCTACCGAACGATTTATCTTACCCTGCCATAAACGCATTTCACGTTTTGCTGCTTGCTCCTCCTGATAAGCCTTGTCCATGTAGGCGTAAGAAACAGAGGTTACAATGATGCTTAATATCAGCATGGCAGTAAAAACACCTGCTGCACGAATTAATGCGGGCGTCAGATTATCAAACATGACTAGGAGCCTTCATGATTATTTTAAGAGTAAAAATCCCGGCACTCTGTCTTTTGTGCCCCTGCCTCATCTCTATGCCAGACTCAGAAGAAAATTTACTTGTTGAGCGTAGATCAACCGGCATCTTTATCACTTCGGCATTTTCAATTCGTGGACTGGCTTTTAGAGCATGAACGATTGCCTGTATCTGTTTTATTGACTTACGATAATTATGTTCTGGTTGCTCGATACGTCCGGTCACTACTGCGCTGTGCTTAATCGGCAGGCTATCGGTAAAATTTGCTTTGTGAGACAAAATATTTGAAGAAGAATTTTTAACCATTGGAGTGTGCGCTCGCCACTCGATTTTATCTATATGTATGGTGCCAAGCCCTTTCTGGCTGAAAATTTCACTTAGCCCGATTAAAAAATCCAGTGGTGAAGTTGTGCTGTTTGTTTTTATTTGCTGAGCCAGTTCAACTGCTGCATTCATCACTCCGGCACTTTCAAAAACCTCTTCATAATCTTTAAACGTGCTGACATACAGATCTTTATAGCTTATTTCTTCCTGCAGAAAAAATACTGTGGATTTCTCATATTTCAGTGCATTAGATAGTTTTGCTTGTGCGAACAATACAGCGGTAATAACCACTACTAAACTCATTGCATACAGTGTCCTTGCCGCCAACATATTGTAATAGCGAGTAAAGGACTGCCATCGACCGTAATGACTGGAGAATAATGTCTGGTTCACGCATAGCCAGGCGAAAATATTATCTGAGAATTTAGTCGAGACTCCCTTTATTCCCAGCTTGTTTTGCACATTGCTAACAGAATGAATCGTCACGGTTTGTTGATTATCGAGTTGATCATCAGTTTTAAAAAACTGTTTCAGCGATGGTAACTGTTCATTACTACCAAGGATGTGTAAATTTATTATTTCATCACTGTCAACCAGGTTTTGTGCGCGCAGAAATTCTATAGTCCTGTTGACTTCGGGGGCAGCATGTTTACCAATATCCGATATATCGCTTATGTCCTGACTGATGATGGATTGACGACTGGAAATCAATTTCCCATTTCTAAATAATGTTTGTCTGACATTGCTGTTTACCTGTTGACTCACCAATAAGACAATACCCGTTGTTGCTTTAATGATTTTTAGTAATTTTTTACTAACAAGAGGTAAAGTCCATATGCCAGACAGTAATGTTTTACATTCTTCCAGAACACTTAGCCATGGCTGTACTATCTGCGGGTTTGTCATTGCGGCGATAAACACAATGTCATCTTTTCTGCCGCTTTTTACTCTTCCTATAATCTCGTTATAACAATAGTCCTGACTTGAGCGGTAATATCGATCAATCAATCTGTTAATAACTGATTTTCTGTCATTGCTGCCAACATGGGGGATCTTTTCGCTTCTGAAGTCTTCTTCAATAACATCAACAAGGAATTTCCCGGGAATATTTTTTGTCTGCATCAGGTAATGTCGAAAACTGTCCAAGCCATGCTCGGTTGACTCAAAAGAGAAGCTGCCCACTAACTCTTTTCCTTTCCAGTGCAGTACGGTTAAACGATAACCGGTAAAATAAAACAGGCGTTTCATTAAATATTCACCCCGGCAACCGCGTCATAAATTGGACCCAATACTGCCATCATTATCCACATCATAATGCCGCCAAGAATAATGGTAAGTATCGGCAAGATTGCCGGTTCGATCTTTTCAATCGACTCTTTCACTTCCCGGTTGTAAAAATAACTGACATTCAATAAGGCATCGTCCATTGCGCCAGTGTCTTCGCCCACTTTTAACATGCGTACAATCATTGATGGAAACACGCCAACCGCTGCAAAACTTTTGCTAATGATAGTGCCTTCTGAAATGCTGCCCCTGGCCTCTTTGATTGAGGCTTCAAGCACCAGGTTATCAACCATGTTTTCTGATATTTTTAATGCATCTAGCACAGTAATACCTGCGCCATACATCATGGCGAAGTAATTGGCAAAACGCGCCAGCTTTATTTTTGTCGTTAAAGGACCAAATATCCACAGCTTTAACTTTAGTCCGTCAAAATAATATTGAACGCGGTGGTTATTTTGTGCCAGCATTTTCAGACCAAATATCAGCACAAAAGGCAGGCTAAAAATCAAATACCAGTAGTCTACAAATATGTCCGAGACCACAATAAGAATTTTTGTGTGCGTTGGAATTTCGGTGCCAAGATTTTTAATAAACGGCAACAT
>CAZYCY010000316.1:1757-3268 GCA_964646145.1 uncultured Thiotrichaceae bacterium | reverse complement strand
CTGGATGCCTTGACCCGCATTCTGGAAGCCGAAGAATTTGATGCCATGATTATTTTTGTGCGCACCAAAAATTCAACCGTTGAACTGGCTGAAAAATTGGCTGCACGGGGTTATGCCGCATCAGCATTGAATGGTGACATTGCGCAAAACCAGCGTGAACGCACTATTATCAATTTAAAAAAAGGCAACATTGATATCTTGATTGCCACCGATGTTGCCGCGCGTGGTCTTGATGTCGAGCGCATCAGCCATGTGGTGAATTACGATGTGCCTTACGATACCGAAGCCTATGTGCATCGTATAGGACGTACCGGTCGTGCCGGTCGCAAGGGTGACGCTATTTTGTTTGTCGCGCCGCGTGAAAAGCGCATGCTAAACGCGATTGAAAGAGCAACCCGGCAGAAAATCGAAATTATGGAGCTGCCATCCACCGAAATTATTAATGACAAACGCATCAGTAAATTCAAGCAACGCATTAACGATACTCTGGCGAATGAAGATTTAGTGCTGTTTTCTCAACTGGTCGAACAATACGAGCAGGAGCATAACGTGCCTGCAATCGAAATTGCCGCCGCACTGGCAAAACTGCTGCAGGGTGATATTCCCCTGTTATTGCAAAATAAGCCACAGCGAACAAACCGAAGTCGTGCTGACTGGGACAATGCAGACAGTGGTAAAAGGGAGCGGGGAGGACGTGATAGATCTGAGCGTGGCACTGGTGAGCGTTCGCCTCGTAGAGAGCGGAGACCGGGGGACGCGCCATCGGAAGATGGCATGCAACGTTACCGCATTGAAGTAGGACATGACCACCAGGTCAAGCCCGGAAATATTGTTGGCGCTATTGCCAATGAGGCGGATATAGAAAGTAAATACATTGGTCGTATTTGCATTTATGATGACCATAGCACTGTGGATCTGCCAGAAGGCATGCCAAAAGAGCTGCTTTATACATTAAAAAAAGTCTGGATATCAGGTCAGCAATTAAAAATATCACTTGATGAAAAAGAGAATAAGATAGCTAGTTCAGATAAAAATCGAGATTCTAATAAGCCAAAATCAACGAATCGAACGGAAGAAAAAGACAGAGTGCCCGGGAAATTAAAGTTAAAAAGCAGGAAAAAGAAACCCCGGAGCAAGTAAACCTCCCAGGTCGGCGTTTGTTCGATGAAGAAGATTTTACTATAGAATGCAGTGGTTAAGCGTTTCTTTGGTAACTTCAAGCACGATTGGATATTTACTAAGGAGAAGGCGGATTACATGAGATATTACAAGCTTGAAAGGCTGCATACTGCAAACGGTGGTCAGTCACCAATTAACCATGAAAAACCCCTAAAAAAAGTGTCCGGTATGACTTGATCAGTACATGTAAAAGCTGAACAATCTTACCAAACAATCTAAAAAAACGCCCACATCTCCAAATGACAGTCTATACTGGAGCGATAGTTTTTCAGACGCCGGTATTGAAAACAAAAATAATAGACCAATATACCCTTCGCACTCAAGAACACCCC
>CAZYCY010000316.1:0-1657 GCA_964646145.1 uncultured Thiotrichaceae bacterium | reverse complement strand
AAAAGATGCGGGCTATAAATGGGGGATTATTAAGTGCGAAGAATGTATATAGGCAATAAACAAGAGGCTAGCCTGAATACAACCTGTGTATTTGACTGGGTTATATAAGTCTGCTAACAGCATCCTAGCTTACCGTTAACAATGAAAACAGGCTTTTAAAATGATAACACCAGTAGTTTTATCGGGTGGCGCTGGAACACGTCTGTGGCCACTCTCCAGAAAATTACATCCAAAACAACTCTTGCCTTTATTGAACGAAACCTCATTGTTGCAGGACACAATAAACCGTCTGCAAGGTCTTAATCGTATTGAGCAAACAGTTATTATCTGCAATGAAGAATATCGTTTTATGATTGCGGAGCAAGCTCGCACCACCAGCATTGGTGTCAGCGCGATAATCCTGGAACCGGTTGGTCGCAACACCGCACCAGCAATTGCCCTGGCTGCTTTTAACGCGCTAAAAGAAAAGGAAAAATCAGACGATGAAGATACGGTATTACTGGTATTGCCTGCAGATCATGATATTAAAGATGTAAAACAATTTCACCAGGCAATCGAAGTTGGTCTGCAACAAGCCAGTGAAGGGCATTTTGTTACCTTTGGCATCATGCCCAGCAGCCCTGAAACTGGCTACGGCTACATCAAAGCAGCAACCACTGTTGCGGTTAATGAAGTGGCGAGTATTGAACGATTTGTTGAAAAACCTGATCTGGACAAGGCGACAAAATACCTCAATGAAGGCGGCTACTATTGGAATAGCGGCATGTTTATGTTTAAGGCCTCAGCATATTTAACTGCCTTACAAGAATTTTCGCCGGAAATATACGATGCCAGTCTAAACGCGATTAAGGCTTCGCAGCATGACATGGACTTCATTCGTGTTGATGCGCAAGCATTCAAAAAGTGCCCAAGTGATTCAATTGATTACGCGGTGATGGAAAAAGTAAAAAACGCAGTCGTTATTCCCGTTGACATTGGCTGGAGTGATGTCGGCTCCTGGTCTGCTTTGCACGAAATTGGTGAGCAGGATGAAAATAACAATATATTTACTGGTGACACAAAAAGTATAGCAACCAAAAACTGTTATGTGAGAGCAGAGTATAAGTTGGTAACCACACTGGGCATTGAAAATTTAATCATCATCGACACCCATGATGCATTATTAGTTGCCAGCAAAAGCCGGGTGCAGGATATAAAACAGATTGTTGAAAGCCTATCCAGAGATAAAAGAGAAGAAGTTTTATTGCATAAACGGGTTTGTCGCCCCTGGGGTTGTTATCAGGGTATTGACCAATCCGATCGCTTTCAGGCAAAAAGAATAACCGTTAATCCCGGTGCGGTACTTTCCTTGCAGTTACATCATCATCGCGCAGAACATTGGATTATTGTCAGCGGCACGGCAAAGGTAACAAAAGGCGATGATGTATTTATGTTGACTGAAAATGAATCAACCTACATTCCTTTAGGCACAAAACACCGACTCGAAAACATAGGGAAAATTCCTCTGGAATTAATAGAAGTGCAAACCGGCAGTTATCTTGGTGAAGATGATATTGTACGTTTTGATGATATTTATGGAAGAGAAGGCAAAACAGATTAAAAGCATTATAACGGGTGATGTGTACTTACATTGATAAGCGGAAACATTAGGATATTC
>CAZYCY010000315.1:0-3273 GCA_964646145.1 uncultured Thiotrichaceae bacterium | reverse complement strand
TAGTTACAAAAATTTTAACAAACCGTAAAAACTGAAACTCGCTGAGTAGTTAACAACAAACAAGTGATATAATAAATTATAACAACCCTTATTAAGCATGGCGGAGAAACATATGAACAAAATAGACATTCAAGTTCTGCCTGCTTACATTGCTGAACAGTCAGACCCGAAAAATAATCATTATGTCTTTTCATATACCGTTACCATCCGTAACAAAGGTTCGATACCTGCAAAACTTTTAACCCGCCACTGGATTATCACTGACGGCGATGGTCAGATACAGGAAGTTAAAGGAGCGGGTGTAATTGGCGAGCAACCGCATTTAAAGCCAGGAGAAGGCTTTCAATACACCTCAGGCACATTTATGAATACGCCGTTTGGCACCATGCGTGGCAGCTACCAAATGATTTCCGATTCAGGCGAAAAATTTGACGCAGAAATACCGGCATTTCAACTAACAGTACCGCACGTACTGCACTGACAATTTTTTTGGACAAGGGCTTTTCAGGCTCAGCACATTATGGCATTAAAACACAGCTACACTTTGATAGCACCTTTCTACGATACGCTTGTCTCTGCTCCATTCGATGCATACCGCATAAAAAGCCTGTTGCGTCTTAAAGATACCCGGAATAAAAAGATCCTCATCAATGGCATCGGCAGCGGTCTGGATATTCCGCATCTGCCCATTAATGCCAGCTACATTGGTACAGATATTACTCCCGCCATGTTACAACGTGCAAAGAATCGCGCCGCACACAACACCTCCAACCCCCCTCTTGACATTCACTTTCAGCTAGCCGACAGCCAGGTTCTGCCCTTTGAGAATGAGCATTTTGACGCTATTATTATGCATTTAATACTTGCTGTAGTACCTAAACCTGAACTTGCCTTACAGGAAGCATGCCGGGTATTAAAACCTGGCGGTAGAATATATATCTTTGATAAATTTCTCAAACCTGGTCAACTTGCTATAGTCCGACGTTTGCTCAACATTATTGCTCGGCATATTGCCACACGCACCGATGTGGTTTTTGAAAAAGTATTAAATACCTGCCCACAACTCAAAACAATTCATAATAAACCTGCGTTTGCTAAAGGCTGGTTCAGGTTTATTGAATTAGAAAAGTTATAGGTTTTCGTGCCGCTGCGACAATGCCAGCAAGTTAAGCGCAAAATAATCTGGAGGTGGGACTTTAGTCCCGCTGATGACGGCGCTGAAGCCCCATTTCCGGATAATTGAGCCTGACCTTAACCGGCGTAAACTTTTACCTTTTTCAGGAGAGCAATTTATGGCGACATACGCCGTTGGTGATGTGCAAGGCTGTTTTGATGAGCTAAAAGCACTTTTAACGCAAATAGATTTTAATTCAGACCGTGACCAACTCTGGTTTTGCGGTGACCTGGTAAATCGTGGGCCAAAGTCACTGGAAACACTGCGTTTTATTAAAGCTCTCGAAGATAACGCTATTTCTGTTTTGGGCAACCACGACCTGCACTTGTTAGCGACGGCTTATAATCATAAAAAACCCGGTAGAAAAGATACTTTTGATAAGCTTTTGCAGGCTCATGATTCACTGGCATTATTAAACTGGCTACGCCAGCAATCAATGGCACACCATGACAGTAAAAAAAAAATCACTCTGTTCCATGCTGGCATACACCCACACTGGAGCATTAAGAAAACACTGAAACTAGCCAGTGAAGTAGAGCATATCTTACGAAGTGCTCAACATATAAACTTTTATAAAAACATGTATGGTGACAAACCCCTGTTATGGAGTGACACATTATCCAGCTGGTCACGCTATCGTTATATCACCAACACTCTGACCCGATTACGTTATTGTGACGCACAGGGCAAGGCATCTCTAAGTATAAAAGGTGCACCTGGCAGCCAAGGGGAAAATCTGTACCCATGGTATAAAGTACCAAATCGAGTATCACAAAACGACACCATTATTTTCGGGCACTGGTCAACACTGCCACATGCGGGCGTCAAAAGCATTAGCAACACCTATGCTATTGATTCTGGCTGTTTATGGGGCGGATCTTTAACGGCGATGAAAATTGATGAAAAACCTTTTATTTATACTCGCCTTAACTGCCCTGGCGCGCTAAAACCGCCTGCCAAATACACAAAAAACAGGTGAAAATATATACGTTAAACCTGAACCCGTATTTTCAGAGCGGATACAGAGTGTAAGCCATAATATATTAATATCGGTTTTCACAGTGGAATCAATAGCTTGCGATATGTGCCGGCAACTTCTCAATAACCCGTGGCAATCGCAGCCCGTTCGGTAATAATATCGGGCAATGGAGCAATGCCCTGCTCACCAATACCCAAACGATCCATTAAGTAATACCAAAACGAGATACCCAGTTTGCGGCAGGTTTTTTTCAAGCTGGTGAAAGTATCGCGGCAGCGTCTGCCTTCATCACTTCGCGTACTGCCACTGACTTTTCGCTGCTTCACGTAATCCCTGATATCCGTTTCACTGCCATTGGCAAGCATTCAGCGAACTGCCAAAAGCGTCACGGTTTTTGCTGTCGCAAAAAGCCGTGCCTCTTTTGGCTGTCCGCTGATGCAAGTCGTTAAGCCCTAAAAAACACCTACTTGACAACGTAACCTAATGGGTTACAATTATTATTATGATAACTAGTTTTATACATAAAGGATTAGAGCCTTTCTACAAAACTGGTAAGTCGTCTGGTATTCAAGCAAAACATGCCAAACGCATAAGGTTAATACTCACCAACCTTGATCAGGCTGAAAGCCCGCAGGATATGGATTTACCTGGCTTACGGTTACATGAACTAAAAGGCAGTCGTAAAAATATCTGGTCAGTTTCTGTTAGCGGCAATTGGAGAGTAACATTTCGATTCATAGGTCGAGATGCTGAAATAGTAAATTATGAGGATTATCACTAATGAGTATGCATAACCCCGCACACCCCGGTGAAATTCTAAAAGAGCTGGTAATTACCCCTTTAGAACTCACCATTACAGATGCATCAGAGCATTTAAATATAAGTCGTAAAACACTTTCAAAAATATTAAATGCTAGAGGCGCGATAACGCCAGAGATGGCGTTACGTTTAGAGCTGGCATTTAAAAACCCATCTGCAGATCACTGGCTTCGCCTACAAAATGCTTATGACCTTTGGCAGTCTCGTCAAAACAAGTCTAATTTACATGTTCAACCATATCGTTCCAATTATGCATAAAGGCTTAAATCGAGTAAGGGCTGACTACTAATCAGCCCTCCCC
>CAZYCY010000314.1:0-3284 GCA_964646145.1 uncultured Thiotrichaceae bacterium | reverse complement strand
CCTACCCCTGATCCTACCCCTGGTCCTGGCGCGTTCGCTAAACCAGATATATACGCCGGTTTTCCGGTCACCTTAAAAGACGCCCCTGGCGATCACGCTAGCTCAGTTAGCTACAGCGGACAGAGTGCACGCCAGATATTGCGCATGGGGTTTGCAACTTTAATGCTCCCAGGCGATGGAGTAAAAACGGGGCAGGCAGCAATAGATGAACTCAAGCAATTTACACACAACCCCAACAATGTCATTGATGACCAGAACATTGTTGGAGTAGTCGATAGAGAAGGCTTTGATGTCAAACAAACAAGATACAATGAATTAGCTACCGGCGCAAACCTCATCGCCAAAATGGCGAGTGCAAAGCAACTTAGCGACGCAATGCCTGGCATTACCGGCACATTCGATCACGTATTGATAGGCGTACCTGGTAACAAAACACCTTCGGAGGCAGTTGAACTATGGATAAAAAATTATGGTGTTTCATCGACGGCCTCTCAAGCCGCTGGCGCAGAGGGTCTTAGCCCTTACATTGATATGGTAACTGGCTATGACTACCGTCAGTTATTGCTAAAATACATGCTGACCGGTCTGTATTTTAGCCAGTCAGTAGATAAATATCTTGATGAATACATCAGAGTACCCGGCAAAAAAGACAACAGTACTGCATATAAAGACGGCAAACACTACACCGGTAAAGAGCATTCCTGGGACGAAGCCTTTGGTTATTTTGGCGCATCAGCAAACTTTGCTTTGGTAGACCCAGCCAAAAACAGAAGAATTAATGGACGACATGCAGATGTGTTCACTTATGCTGACTGGGACAAGGATGGCAAAGTATCGCTGCTCACTGAATACCCGACAGGTCCTGCTCACTTTACCTCCTTGTTTGACACCGTGGTTCCACCTGGTGGCAGCGTTCCCGTTACCACCTACAGCAAGGATATAATGGATGCCTTTATAACTGGTCGCACCCTGATCAGCAATGCTGTGGACGACAATGGTCACGCTCGTAATCTAACGGATGCAGAACGCACCGAACTGGTGGCGCAGGCAAACATTATTACGCTCAACTGGGAAAAGGTTAACGCCGAAGCCGCGCATCGCTATGCTGGACTTGCCCATCAAGATGCTGTGAGACTAGCTCTTGGGGTAGGCACCGACATAGTTAGGGGCGTGGCTCAAAAAGGTGATGGCAGCCCTGCACATATGCTAACTGCAAAATTGCGATACTATAAATTCTGGGGCGAGCTAAAAGGTTTTACCTTAGGCATGCAGAACGGTGGTGAGCACGCTAAAATGAACAAAACTGAATACATGGCGCTTTTTGCTCTGATCGGTTATGGTCCAGTGTTGCTTGACGGCAGTCGGGTTAATGGTGTTGATGCTAATGGTCGTTTCACAATGTCTGCAGCATTAACTGCTGCTGATGGTAGAGCCGCACTTCAAGCCTATACTGAGAATCTGAAAGCAGTTCAGCAAAGACTGCAAGCTTTCTATGGAATAAAAGCCCAGCAACACTTTATCAATTAAACACTTCCAGGCATAACCATGCAATCAGCCAGTGTCGTCCGACACTGGCTTTTTTTTCGGCTGGATTCTTTGTCCAATCTATCCACGCAGGGCATAATTATACTATGATCTGGCGTAACTACTTATACCATTGAAGCACATAAAGGCTTTACAGGACAAAGCTTTTTATAGTTGCTTTATTTCACTTTAACACTTTAACACTTTATATCCTTCATGTACTTCATGTACTTCATGGTGAATCAGTTACTTTATGCGTTTGGGCTGGGTGAGTAGTTACAATTTGGTTAGAGAAACAAAAATAAAAACTTGCAAACGAGTAAAATGTAATACTATAATGGTATTACTTTATACTCAGAGAGTAATAGTCATGCGAGTTACCACAAAAGGGCAAGTTACAATCCCAAGAAATATACGAGAGGTCTTAGGCATAAGCCCTGAAACAGAAATAGATTTTATTGAAGAGAATGGAAAATTTTTTTTAGTAAAAACAGATACGCCTGTTGTTAAAAAGAAATTTAAAAAGCTCAGAGGCATTGCAACTGCAAAAATGTCAACCCATGAAATCATGAGCTTAACAAGAGAGCAGTGATGAATGGTATATTTATAGATTCATGCGTTCTTCTAGACTTATTTACTGACGACCCAAACCGGGGTGAATGGTCAGAAAATATATTAGAGAAATACAGCCAAACAAATACTTTATACATCAACTCTATCGTTTATACGGAAATTTCTATAGGATTTAATAAAATAGAAGAGTTGGAAACAGCAATTTCAGAACTTGATATAAAAGTTTTAGAAATTCCTAGAGAAGCATTATTTCTTACCGGTAAAATGTATTTGAAATATAGAAAAAATAAAGGAATAAAAGATTCACCGTTGCCAAATTTCTTTATTGGCGCACATGTTGCCGTAGAAAAATTTAACTTAATAACACGAGATACAAATAAATATAAAACATATTTTCCTCAAGTTAAGCTTATTATCCCGGAACATTAACTATCCTGAATTCAAGTAATAACAGAGATTATCATGTCAGCATTAAACAAAACAAAATTAGGCATCGAAGAATACTTGCAGGGAGAGGAATCAGCCGATACCCGCCATGAATATATTGCGGGGGATGTTTATGCAATGGCAGGCGCCAGTGAAAGGCATAATCGCATTAGTTTAAATATTGCAATAGGGCTACGCATACCTGCTCGTGGTAGCGATTGCGGTGTTTTTATCAGTGACATGAAATTAAAAATAGAAAGCCATAATACCTACGATACCTGTTTTTATTACCCTGACGTTATGCTGGGCTGTAATAGCGATGATGACCACCCGACTTATAAAACATCACCTTGTTTAATTGCAGAGGTCTTGTCACCTTCGACTGAAGCCACAGACCACCGTGAAAAACTGCTTAACTATAAAAACATACCCAGCCTCAAGTATTATTTACTGGCATCGTCTATGCGCGAATCGGTTGAGTATTATCAAAAAAATGAACTGGGCGAATGGGATAAGTTTGAGTTAGTGCAGGATGCTGTTATTAATATTCGTTGCAATGACTACCATGCGAGTTTATGCCTTGATGAAATTTATGAGGATGTGAGCTGGTAGATGAAAACAACCTGACCTATCTTCTTATTTTATTTATCACCGGGATTTAAAAACCAGAATTTTTGATCAATTCACCTTGTTATACGAGGTGAATATGGACAATCAATTATTTGCTAATAATAGTCATTCTTTCTTAGTAATGCGCTATT